>CAJYBS010000031.1 GCA_913064795.1 uncultured Gammaproteobacteria bacterium | reverse complement strand
CCAACGTCGAGTGGCCTATGGCAGGCCCAGGCATGGAAGGCACAACGTTGCTATGGCCCAGCGCGCTTTGGACTTGGCCGCACAGCATGTGGTGAACCGCAGCACTTTCGGTGAGCGCCTCGCTGACCGTCAGGGCGTGCGATGGATGCTGGCGGACTGCGCTTCTGAGATCTACAAGGCCCGGCTCATGCTGCTGCATATCGCTTATAAAGCCGAACGGGGCATGGACCTCAGGAACGAAAACGGTATCGCAAAAGTATTCCTCGCAAACATGGTGCATCAAGTGGTGGATACTGCGCTGCAATTGCACGGCGCATTAGGTTACAGCCACGACACGCCTCTCGCCCGTTGGTACACGGGTATCCGTTCACAACGATTGGTGGACGGCCCTGACGAAGTTCATCGCTGGCGCACGGGCGCAAACGTGATCAAAGCCTTTGAAAAGTATGGCACCACCGCATCGGCTTGCGGGGGAGAGCTGTTCGATTAGCACGGCCTTAGATGGCACATGAACGCTACTTGAAGATCATTAAGCGCTCAGCGGCGGGCAAGAGCCTCCTTAATTTTTTGATTAGGGAGCCTTTTGCCCTTCGAATCGATAGGGTTCCAAAGATCCCTGCGCTTTCACTCTAATTTTGTGCCATTGACCACCGCCGTAATACGCCAGACTGCCTGGTTTGGCATCTCCATGACCGTTGTAGTAGGTGATGCAGTCTCGTAGCGGGCGGGTCTGCGCATCCACGGTCGCACAATGATTGGCGTAGGCATCTTCTTCGTCTGAATCGACATCCACCACGACAGCATTTTGTTGTTTTAAAGTTTCAAGCATCCAAACGATATAATCCCCGTGTTCTTCGATTGCATTCGTGAAATTAAAACTGCCACCTCCCCCTTGGGGGCCAGACACGATAAAAAGATTGGGATATCCCTCGCTGTGCAAGCCTAAGAAGGTTTTGGTGCCTTCCTCTGTCCATTTCTCATTCAGTGACCGGCCATCTCTTCCAATCACCTGATTAAATGTCGAGGTCGCCATCCATTCGAACCCGGTTGCGTAAATCAAGACATCGAGGGGATATTCTTGATCATTATGGACAACACCACGCTCGTTAATTCGAGCAACGCCGGTCGGCGCGGTATCAACCAGATGAACATGGGGAAGATTAAACGTTGGTAAGTATTCATCGTGGAAAGTCGGGCGCTTGCAACCGTAAGGGTAGTACGGCTTCAGGGCAGCAGCGGTGGCGGGGTCTTGCACAATCGCATCGACCCGGGCCCGAATTTGCTCCATGATCCTGAAATTTGAATCGAGCTGCTTTTGCACCATCTCTTCCATCGAAAGATCGCGGTCAAAGGTTTTTCGGTCTTTAAAATCAGGCGTTTTCCCGGCCAGATAATCATCATTGGCCTTCATCGCAGTGCGGCCTGCTGAAATCTTCGCAAAGCGCGCTCGACGCTCTTTCGCCCAGTTGTCCTGAGTCGACCAGGTTTCTCGCTCCTCATCGGTTGTCGCTCGCTGATCCCTGACATCAACTGAACTTGGAGTTCGCTGAAAGACGTAAAGCTCCCCCACCGTTTTAGCGAGCTCAGGAACCACTTGAACGGCAGTCGCACCGGTCCCTATGATTCCGACACGTTTGCCCTTCAAATCGAGATGATAGTTCCAGCGAGAGGTGTGAAATGAATCACCCTCAAAACGGTTCATCCCTTCGATCCGAGCGAGCTTTGGTGTCGTCAAAAGCCCGTTGGCTAGGATGACATAGCGGGCCCGCATTGTGTCGCCGCGATCGGTCTGTACCCTCCATCGCTGAGCAGAATCATCCCAAGTCGTTTTTTCAACCGTCGTATGAAACAAGCAGTGATCATAAAAGCCGAACCGCTCCGCCATGCTTTGGCAGTACTCCATAATTTCAAAGCCACTGGCGAATTTCATGGAAGGGATGTAACCCATCTCCTCGAGAAGCGGGAGATAGCTGTAAGCCTCAACATCACAAGCGATCCCAGGATAGCGATTCCAATACCAAGTACCGCCAACGTCACCACCTTTCTCGCAAAAACGAACGTCGGTATACCCAGCTTGCTGTAATTTGTGCCAGAGCAACAATCCAGCGAAGCCAGCACCCACCACCAAAATCTCGCAATCATCCGTTAAGGCTTCGCGGGGCACCGGATCGGTTGAATACAAGTCTTCAAGGTAGCGACTAAACTCGCCTTCCATCGCCATATAATCAGCCGCTCCCCGGCGAGCTTCCTTGAAATCGCGATATCGAGCTTGCTCCTCCGCATTAAAGACCGCGCCAGCCGGTGCTTCAGGCAAAGACTTTAAGGCTTCGTCCTCGACAATGCCGTATCCTTGGCCATGCAGGTTTACCGGTGCTTTTCCGGCTCGGGTCTTAAATTTCTTAAGTCCTGTGACCGAATCGATTTCAATCGCCATAACCATCTCTCCCTTGATCGGTTCAGCAAAACCTAGATCGGCCCTAAGATCAAGTCTGCCTCGCTATCGATATCACTCAAACCAGTTCATCCAAACCTTGACCCTGGGATACAGGCGTCTACTCTCCAACCGTTTGATGGATCCTTTGGGGACTTTTCATTTGCGCTGGAAGTTCTTCGGTGGCTGAGCGCTCTTGATTCGCTGAGGGCCTCAAGCTAATCCGAAAGGCCCCGAGAGCCACTGCCAAAGACGATCGATCAGCCAATAACTCGATACACCACCAATCCCATAGCTTATCCACCTTTGACCGCTGATTGTTTGACCCTGCACCGCTTGATCAGCTGAAACCCAATGCAACCTAACCAGCGCCACGAAAACCAGCAACACCATTAACACGAATAGAATTTGACCCGCTTCTACCCCAACATTAAACGCCAACAGCGCCCAAACTAACTCGTCTTGAGGTAATCCAATGCGTTTCATCGCAGCGGCAAAACCAAGCCCATGGAGCAGCCCGAAGGCCGATGAGACCAGGACAGGATATCGAAATGACCAGGTCCGGCGGTCCATTCTCAGCACTTCCCTCGCCAGCATCACGATGCTTAAAGCGATCAGCACTTCCACCACCGAAAGCGGAACCTCGATCCATTGCATTACCGACAGCCCAAGGGTTAAGGAATGCGCCAGAGTAAACCCTGTGATCATGACCAAAACCCTTAACAATGACCCGGCGAGCAACAACAAACAAAGCACGAACAGCAGGTGGTCATATCCCTCAAGAATGTGCTGGAAACCAAAGCTTAGGTACTGCACAAAAACGGAACTGGTTGTCCTGAAACGGTCGATTACTAATCGTTCTTGCCCCGGCGGCAGATGATAAATCTCAAGATCACCCGAGCGACGTTCCAGACGAATGAGCGCCGTTGGACTGACACCCTCAGCACTGCGAATCAATTCAATGTTTGGGTGGCTCTCTGGGCAAAAGTAGGTCGTGCCCAACTGCCATTGACCAGGGCCCTCGGCGGAGCTGCCATCCCGCAGTTGGCACGGTGGCAGCAGCACCGCAGTCTGCCGGCCGGTCACCGAGGGCGACGACTTCACCGACAACGAAAAAAAGTTTTCTTCCGTTTGACTGATCTTTACAAACAAGGGCTGCAGGTCATCTGCGACGACGATACCTGAGAGTGCTGTACCTGAGATTGCAATGACCAAAACCAGAGCCCAAAACCTCTGGTTAGCCACATCATTCAATCGCTTGTGCACAGTCTAGGGTCGTTCCAAGCGATCAAAATCCGACTCAATTGTGAACTCAGCCAGTATCCGATCCTCAAACGCGGTGGTTCGGGTTTTGATGCGCTGCTGCATAAGCTCGGAGACAATCCGTTGCCGCACTTCGACAAGTGCTGGCAAACGGGCGTCCGATCGATTGGCAATGAGGACCAAGTGAACGCCTCGCTCTGATAGGACAGGTCCCTGCCACCCATTAGCCTCGTCCATCAGAAAAACTTGGCGCGCAAATTCAACCCCAAAGTGATCTGCAATCAAGGGTTCGCTTTGATCGATATAATTGCGGTGGTACGCAAATCGTTCTCCAAAACGACCCGATTGATCAAAGGCGACCCCCTCCTCTCGCAGTTGGGCCAGGGCCGCAACAGCAAGATCCATCTCGCCATCTGATCCAAGCGACTCATGGCGAAAAAAAACGTGGGTAAATGTAACCGTCGGCGGCTCCAAAAATAAAGCGGGATGACCCGCATAATACGCTTGGATCGCTTCATCAGACGGCGGCGCCAAGTCATCGTCAAATGTTTTGCCCGCAAATTCCATTTTCTGGACCAGTCGTCGGCGGATGACGTAATCGTTTTCATTGAGTCCAAAGCTCAATGCTTTTCGATAAAGTGCCTCCTCGCGCACAAAATCATCGACGACCCAGCGCTGCGCTGCGTCATCGAGTTGCTGCCATTTTTTTAGTGCGCTTGCCTGGGTCGTATTGGTCTGATCCCCAATGAAGTTAACAACCGCAGCTTCATCGACTCGAATGACCTGATCGTTGACAGCATTCGAGCTTTTGATCACCCAAGCCTCTAGCCCAAAAAGCGCGGCTCCCAACAACAAAAACTGAACCAAAGGCTCAGTGAAGACCGCTTTGACCATTAAGGGGTATACCAAATCGGTGATGTATAGGCTCGATCTTGGATCGTCCTCGGCGCCTCATCGGGAATCTCGATGCCAAAGAAGACAGCGTCTACGGTCGTCCACCTTGGGCGCGGAATTTCCAGCACGCGCACATAGTAAAAAGCACGCTGCTCGGGGTCAAAATCGGGATCTTGCCAATAAGCTGCAAGATCCGCCGCTCCAATGGTATTCAAATAAGTTGCCGTCTCAAGGTCAACGCTTGAACCTACGGGGGGCAACTTTCCTGTCTTGGGGTCAACAACCCGTCCATCCGACGCCGCAACATCAAAGACCTTTTCATGCAGTTCACCCGCTGCATCCTGCCAGCCCTTAACGATCTGGATACGGTCCAAGTTCGCGCCATCGGGATCTTTAGCGGCAGCGATTAAAAATCCAGCGGACTGACCCTCGGGCGCCAGGGTCAAATCGCCGCCCATGGGCACGCCTTGTCGGTACCCAACATCAAGATAGTCCGGACGATCAATGTCCCGGGGTTGGTACCCAAACCCTCCAAAAAAGCGGACTTGAATCCTAGACCCGGTCGTGGCGTAGACTTCACGTCGTTTCATCGCATCAAACAGCGCTTCGCGAGTGTTCTCCTGCGCCCAAACTGCAGCGTATCCTGATGCAACCAAGCGCCAATTTTGCCATAGTGCGTCATTGGCCATTGCATTGGTCATGCGGTGCGGACCCGGCTCAGACTCGGGAAATTTTCCAATAAAATTGTCTTCTTCTGTCGCACTGAGGGTATTGTGCCCGTCGGTGCTCCCGATCATGCCGAACTTAAAAGGATTGACGCCAAGCTCCTGTTCGTGGCCAAGACCCAGTTTTAAAGCGCTCCGCGCGTACTCATGGGCCAACATCGCGTCTTGTTTTGTCTCTGTACGTCCAATATTGTCTGCATCCCAATTTTCAAAATCTGCGAAATCGTCATCCGGTGACAAGGTTGGGTGCGCTTCGCCGTCGCCTTTAACTTGAGTCACTTCATAAACCGGTTCCCAGCGCGATCTCGATGCCGCATATTGCGCATCAATCGGTTGACCATCAACGCTCTCGCTGGGAAACATCATTCCGTTTGACAGATTCCCGTTGTGCGCAATGGCCAATACTTCGCCGCCGGTGGTCGACTCATATTCTGCCAATGCCCGCCAAAGATCCCGTGGGTCTTTACTCGTCTGAGACGTAAACGGCGCCAGTTGGCTGGTCTTATCTGCAGAATCCCGATAAATCACCACTCGGTGTAAATTATTGCCCTCAATCATCGACGTCCACTCATATCCTGTGAACGCCGTAAACCGGCCTGGATCGTTGTATTCGTCAGCAGTTTGGGCGACATCCTCCCAGATTGACTTTTGAGCGCCTGCAGGAAACGGCAGGTGCGTCTCAGGATCATCCATGCTGTTAACGAACGCAGCAAACATCTGACCCCGATCACCGCCTGCAAGGTACTCTTGCCACTGCTCCCCTGTCTCTGTGGATGTCACGATCGGATCATTCACATCGAATCGGTAAAAACCGCCCAAATATTCCGCATGATCAGAGACCACTAAAAAATCGAGGGGCCGACGCAATTTAATGGGTGTTCCATCATGGGCGGGATAAGATTGGCCTCGAGCAAAGCGATAGGCGTCAGCGGGCGTGAGATTCAAGTTACCCAGAGAATAAGCGTCCGCAGAGTTTCGGGTGTGGAGATGAGTATCACCCCAATAGACATTTTGGGGATACTCCTGACCGACAGGCTTTGAATAGGGCGTCGATGTCTTGGCTGAATCACTCGGGACCTCTGCAGCAGCTTGGAAAGCCAAAGCAACCAAGGCCAGTCCGATTAGGTTCTTGAGCCAAAATCCACACTCTATCTTCGATCTGGCTGTTTTGCTCTTTTGAACTTGCCTCATACGCCTCCCTTTTCCTCGTTTTATGCATTGGCCATCAACTAGAAAGTTCCTTGACGTCTCATGGATGAATCCATTGAAGGCGTCTGTGGTGGTCGCTTCACTTTCTTGGACACTTTCTTTCTATCGGCGTTGTTTCTATCAGTGTTTCTTTTACTCCACTCGTTTTATCGACCCAGGAGCTTTCTCTATCAACGGACGCTTTAGACAAGCTTATTGTACAAGACCTCTTATACAAGCATTCCTTTTGGGGAACGATCTTGTCTGCAGGCGAAGTCTCGCTCTCAACACCGTCGCTGATCGCGCACACGCGACACCACAGTTCGTCTTTAAGTTTCCACTTACTGAGGCGCTAGTCCCATTGATCAAACCGAAGGATCTCGGACAACGGCTTGCGCGTTACCGGACCGAATTTACCTAGGGGATAGCCCACTGGAATAAGACAAAAAGCACCCATGGTTTCTGGCAGATTAAGGACCTTAGCGACCGCGGCTTGATCTTGCAACGCAAGGGTTGTCGGCGCAGCCCCCAAGCCCAATGCTCTCGCAGCCAAAAGTAAATTTTGAATGCCCGGCCAAATGGAGCCCCCTCCCCGCGCCATCATCGCCGCATCGGCTTTAACGCCAAAATCCATGCAGGCGATAATCAATGCGGGCAACTCGTGCAGGTGTTCCATTTGCCACAAAACGCTTTGCATCATTCGGGTTCGTTTCTCTTGGTCCTGATGGGGCAAAGACCCCGGATTATCAATCATCGGTCCGATATACGCTTCAACCCCCGCACGGTTGAGTTCTGCGAGAGCCTCTTTAACAGCAGGATCCCTGACAATCATCCAGCGACCCGACTGCATATTGGAGCCCGAAGGCGCCTGGTTGGCCGCATCCACCAACTTCATTAAATGAGCCTCAGGGACCGCTTTGGTATCGAGCTTACGCATGGCTCTGCAGTGGTACATCGCATCGAATAAACCCATATCCGTATCATCAGCCGTCATTTCTTCAATTTCCATGGTTCAAACCTCCTCTTTTTCTTTCTGAACCTTTAAACAAGGATTTAAGCAGGCACCCAAGCCGCATGAAAACCGTGGGGAACACGAACAGGGATTTTGATTTTTGCCAACGCCGGCGCTTCAAAGTTCTTCGCATCAATGATGTGGCACTCGCAACTTCGATCATCTGCGTCATTAACAAAACAGATGACATACCCGTCGTCTTCATCAACGGCCCCAACCTTAGGCGCGAAGACCGCCTCGCCTGATTCTTTGTTGTCTCCAAAAGCATGGATCAGCAATTCACCAGTCTGATTGTCATATTTCATCTCAGCATCAAAAGTTGCCATTTCGTTAACTCTAAATCGAGCCGCATAAATGTAGCGATTCGGATAACCGGTTAAATCGTCGAGAATGCGAGGAAAGTCGCAATACTGATCATCAATCATCCGCTTCGAGCTCACGGCGCCAGTCTTCATATTGAACCGCCATTCATGCAGTCTGCCCAACTGCTCCCGCACGTCTCGATTCTCCGACGTCTCGATCGCACCGTGATCAGAGCGACAGGCTTGCATCACCACTTCATCGCCCTGTTCAAAAGCGTTCGCAACGTGGAACAAAAAACTTTCCTCAATATCGAACCAACGTATGGTTTCGTCATCACCAAATCTCGGCACAATGCCAATTCGGCTGCCATTGCTAGGGTCCCAACCAATCATTGATTCACCTTGCGTGAGCTTCTCAAAGTCAAACACAAGGGGTAGGTCTGGAAAAATAGTGTAGTTCGCTGTAATCGCACAGTCGTGCATCATGATGCCTTTGGGCAAAGTGATTTCTTTGGTATGCACGGCCTTGCCCTCAGGGCTGACGACCGAATAGGTTAAATAGGGCGGAAACGGGGAGTAACCGAAGGTCATCATTTCCCCGGTTTGGGCATCAACTTTTGGATGCGCCGTGAAGTTGTGCGTCAAGGTGCCATCAAAATCGTGTTCACCCACGGTTTCCAAGCTCGGCAACGATAACTCGTAAGGCGTTCCGCCCTCCATAAGTCCAAACAGCTTGCCCTGATGAAAGACCATCGCCGTGTTACCGGTGTTTTTGCTTTTCGGCATTTCACCTTTGGCAATCAACTCTCCATACATATTGAGCCCGGGGAAAATCCAATGGCCCTTTTCACGCTCCTCTCGAAGACCCGCGGAATCAACAAACTTATTTCGATAGCTGGCTTTTCCAGCGCTGAATTCGACGCTATGAACCATGCCATCCCCATCGAAAATATGGTACTTGTCCTCGTCCGGCACAAAATAAGGGTTTGGCCCAATCCTCAAAAAATGGCCTGCAAGGTCTTTAGGAATCTCGCCGATAACTTCTAAATCGGCGGCATGGGATTCATCAAGAACTGGCTCATAGGTCCCTCGAAGATACTTGTTCGAGGCTTCTTTCGGTAATGCAGACATTATCCCTCCTTAGGATCGATCATTGGAGGTTTTGCTCGGATTCTCGCGGGTCGTAACCTCCTCAAGAGGGCACGACCACAGCAATCACCTTGGAGCAAAACCGCTTTCTGCCGTCCAATGTAACAGAAAAGAAAGAGGCCTAGAACGACGCCTTTTGATCCAGCAACTCATTCCCGGTGACCCTTGATGCGCCGCTTCAAAGCAGCCATCGACCGAAACGCTGCGCCGAATAGGCCGAAATGTCGAACGGTGGCGAGCGATTTCCAATGAGCGCTGCTACGATCTCTGCCGAAACCGGCGCAAGGGTCAGTCCAATGTGTCCGTGCCCGTACGCGTAAACAACACGATCGGAGCGACTCGATCGAGACAGGATTGGCCTCGAATCAGGCAGGGAGGGTCTAAAACCCAGCCAAGTACGCTTCGGGACGCCCAAGTCAGGGAAAATAGCCTGGGCCTGGCGCGTCAAAGCTGCCAGTCGATGCGGTGATGGCTGAGGATCCACATCCCCCAGTTCAACCGTCCCTGCAACCCGCAGCCGACCTGACATAGGGCTCATGTAAAAACCCTGATCGGCAACACAGACCGGACGCTGAATCCGATTTTTTTGACCCTCAAACTCAAGGTGATAACCCCGCTCAGCGATCAAGGGCGTTTTGTCGCCCGCTTTTGCCGCGAGGGCCTGGGAATGAGCACCCGCTGAAATCACCGCCTTGTGCGCCCTAATCTGCTGACCATTACCCAATTTCAGCGATATAGCGTCTCGCTCAATGATCAGATCTTCAACTGATTCCATCATATACCGTCCACCCGCATCAGAGCCTCTGTCAAATAATTGACCTGCCAATCGCCCAGGATCCGTCACAAACAGTGATTCAG
>CAJYBS010000030.1 GCA_913064795.1 uncultured Gammaproteobacteria bacterium | reverse complement strand
GCAAATAGCCGCTCATCCCGCCACAGCAGAGTTTAACAAAACCGCGGGCAGTATGAGGACTGTTGTTAACACCAGTCTAGTGCAAACCCTTAAAATCTATCCCCGCAACCGGTAAGTTAAAGGGCAGGTTAAAATCGCAGGGCGGCCTCCCAGGCTGCCTTTTCCTAGTCCAAAAGCACGCCATGTGTTATGTCTTCGGACCTATCGTGTGGGTGTGTACAAAACAGTGTGTACAGACGTCTGGATTTAGGCGTCTAGTATTCCAATGATCTAATTGCAGGTTTAGAGCGCTCTAAGCACGTCTGCGTGACTCAGGCACCTGCGGGCAAGACACATCATCTTATGGCTTTAGTTTTGTGTCTGTGAGCTTAAGCAGCCTGATCTGCAGGAGAAACGGCTTAGAGGGTCTGTGCCGCCGGCTAGTTCGTCGTCTGTGAAGTTGTCATTGTCTTTATCAGTTTCAAGATTGAGTTTATCGCCGGCTGGAATTTCGCTTAACATCTCGTAAGCGCCGCCTATTGGGTGACTTATATTGTTGCTCGTTTTAATCAGTGGATATGATTGATCAATTAGGAGGATGGAGCTTGAGAAGCGTAGGGCAGGGCTATGGTGATGGATACCCCCTGGCTCTGCTGCATAGCTAGATGGGAAAAATAACAGCATAAAATTAAAGCTAGGGGGATAGCGCAGCCTAGGTTTGTCAGAGTTCTGAAAACCATTACCCCCCCCTACACCCCCCCGATTATAGATTTAGTATTTTGATGCATCTCGGAGGGGTCCTGATGAGGTGGGTAGGATTGTTTTATCTATACAATACGTATCGTCTCGTTTAGTATGTATACCAATGCTGTAGGGTTGATCTGTAATGAAACTGAACGTAAATGGCGTTGAGCGTCAGGTGGCAACTGAGTGGCGTGACGAAAACTTGCTTACAGTGCTGCGGGAGCAGCTGGGGTTAACCGGGTCACGTTTCAGTTGTGGTATCGGTGAATGTGGTGCTTGTTTGGTGCATGTTGATGGGGTGCCAACCAACAGCTGCCTCATGCCGGTAGCAGCGGTAGCTGATAAAGCGGTTTTAACCATCGAGGGGTTAGTCGCTAGGGATGGGACCTTACACCCATTGCAACAGGTTTGGATTGACGAGAGTGTACCGCAATGTGGCTACTGCCAATCGGGGCAGATTATGAGGGCATTGGCGCTCCTGAAGGAAAACAAAGAGCCCACCGACGACGATATCAATCGTGCCATGAGTGGTGTTTTGTGTCGTTGCGGCACCTATGACCGAATCAGGAAGTCCATCAAAAGAGTTGCGTTATTAATGAGTCGAGAGATCTGATGGTTCAGCTGACGCGCCGTAAATTTCTGGTAGCGTCCGGTTGTGTTGCCGGTGGTCTGACGGTTCTTTACACGTTGGGCATTCGCGCTGCTGCGTCAGCACCGACCATCATCTTCCCGGATGAAAGATCCGGCGCTGCTTGGATCCAAATACGACCGAGTGGCGCCTGTCATATGTACTTCCCCAGGCAGGATATGGGGCAGAATGCCAACACTGGGCTCGCCCAGATCGTTGCGGAAGAATTGAATATTTTGGTCGCAGACATCCATGGCGAACACCCCACCACCAGCGATGTGCCCCCCCTTGCGGTAACGGCAGCGAGCATGTCGCTCACTGCCTTTTCTCGGCCGGTTGCCTTGGCGGCTGCGACTCTGCGTGAAAGCCTGAGGGCTCGTGCTGCGGCCATGTTAGGTGAGCCTCTAGCCAATATTCTGGACGACCTAGGCGGTTTTCGAACAGCAAACGGCCGCAAAGTAGGCTATTGCGAATTGGTAAGCGGGACTGGTGTCGTCATCGAATTCGACGACAACAAATCACCGCTCCCGCTGTACACGTTTGATCCGAACCGCCAGAAGAAACAAATTGGACACAGTGTTCGCCCCTTGGATATTCAGGCGTTGGTTACGGGTGCTCCGGTGTATGCCGCCGACGTGCAGGTAGAAGGCGTTCTGTATGGCAGGGTGGTACAGCCACCGGTCCGCAATGCTCACATCAGATCCCTTGACACGCAGGGCGTTATGCAAACCCCAGGGTTGGTCAAGCTGGTTCACGAAGGTGACTTCGTCGGTGTGGTCTGCAAAACGCCCAGTGCGGTGGACGCTGCTATGGCACAAATCAACGTAACCTGGAATCTCGAGCAGCCGATCAGCCAGCTAGCAATCGACAGCTTGATCGATGTTGACGCTGAAATGATGGACGGCGACCTGGAGCATGTTTTGCAAGACGAGGCGCACCGCGACACGGTTGACTGGGATATCGACTTACGTTTTGAAGTGCAGGTGCAGACTCACGCCCAGCAGGAAGCGCGCGCGGCAATTGCTCGATTCAATGGATCGACAGCAGCGCATGAGTTAGAAATCTGGACGGGTACCCAAGACCCATGGGCCATAAAACGAGCCGCAGCAGTGGACGCAGGGTTGTCGCAGGACGATGTTGTTGTGTATCCCCAACGGCTAGGCGGGGGCTTTGGCGGTCGCGAATATTATGAAGTGGAGAGAGATGCAGTCCGTTTAGCGCGAGCGGTCAAACGTCCCGTTAAAGTGCAGTGGACGCGTCAGGATGAGTTCACCGCCAGCCGTTGTCGACCCGCCTCAACGCATCGATTGCGCATCGCGGTAGATGACGAAGGAAACCTATCGGACTGGTGGTACGGCTACGTGTCCGGCCATGTGGCCCTCGCAAGAGAGCGAATGGCAGGTTGGTTATTGCCGATTATGCGGTTGGGAACCGACATGGGTGTGGTGAAAGGTGCTATTGCTCCTTATGCAGCACCTCACCAAAGGGTGGAATGTACAGATGTTGATCTCCCGATTGACCTAGGTGTCTGGCGATCACTCAACGGAGCGCCGGCGGTTTTTGCGATCGAGTCAGCGATGGATGAGTTGGCGATCCAGCGCGGTGAGGATTCGCTTCAATACAGGCTAGCGCAGATGAAAGGTGCGCACCCGAGGCTGCAGGCCTGCTTCGAGCGTGTCAGTAAGATGAGCACCAAAAGTCCGCTGCCTGAGGGCCACAATTATGGTCGCGGGTTTGCGGGCGGGATTTTTGACGGTCGCTGCCATGTCGCGATCAGTGCCGATGTTCACATTGATGTAGAAACTCAGACGATTAGGGTGCTGCACATGTGTTGCGCGCAAGATGTCGGGTTGGCAGTTAATCCCGGGCAATTACGGGCGCAAATAGAGAGTAATCTGGTATGGAGTATCGGTATGGCGCTGTTAGAACGATTTGAAGTTGCAGACAACGCCATTCAAAGCTCAAATTTCAATGACTATGAGATTCCTCGTATGAAGGATATGCCTAGCCTTGATATCGAAATTATTGATCAACCGGCTATTCCGCCAGCCGGAGCGGGAGAAGTCGCGTTGATAGCAGGCCCGCCGGCGATTGCCAACGCCATTCGCAACGCATGTGATTTTCGCGCAGTAAAACTTCCCATAGCGTTTGACGACATTACTGCCAATTTGAGGGCGTAAATTCCCTCTCTTGATAGATTCGTTACTCACAACATTGTGATAGGAGTGATAAAATGAAGGCGGCAAAGCAGTCCCCATTAAAACTATTGGCCCTCGCGGTGTTGTTATCATCGGCTTTAGCCATTCCCTCGGTGATGGCGGTCTCACCCGGCGTTTATCATACGGTCGTCTTCTGGCTAAAACCGGGCACGCCGCAACAGAAAGTCGATGCAATTATTGAATCCATCAAGAGCCTTGAAGCGCTGCCGATGGTTGAAAAGGTCATGGTGGGCACGGCGGTGATGAGTGATCGCGCGGTGGTGGATGATAGCTTCAGTATTGCCTTTACCATGATCTTTAAGGACGAAGCCGGCTTGAGTGCCTACAGTGTTGATCCGACGCACAAAAAGATTTCCTCGGAAATGACGATGCCGTATGTAGACCGTGGCATTATTTACGACTATAAATCGAGATAAAAGGGGGTTAACCCGAAAGTGTTGCCAAGCCATGTCGTCCGAACCTAATAAAAACCGGCGCAACCCGCGCTCGCACAAAGCGATTGTCGATGCGACGCTAAAGTTGCTTGGATCAAACGGCTATGTCGATTTCTCGATTGAGAAAGTGGCCAGCGAGGCGGGTGTTGGCAAGCAGACCATTTATAGGTGGTGGCCATCGCGTGCAGAACTGGTGCTCGAAGTCTGGCGTGATCGCTTACTGCCACCTTTAGCGCCCTATGCTGGGAAAATGCCCGTGCGCGATTTTCTAGAATCGTCGTTGCTCTCTTTTGGCAAAGTGTTAAGCCGCACAGATTGCCGGCAAGCGGCCATCTGTGTGCTTGCCGAAGCGCACCGAGATCCGCAGCTTTATCGGCGCATGGAAGAAGCGGTTTATGCACCACGAATTAAATTGATCAAAGACGCATTCGTGCAGGCCCAACGAGAAAATCAATTTCCGAAAGACACCGATACGGACCTACTGATCGACACACTCTATGGAGCGGTTTGGTACAAGGTTCTGATTCGCTTTGAAAAGGTCACTCAGCCCTATATTAAAAGATTGGTCTCGCAAAGCTTAGACTGAAAACTTGTCAGGTTGGCTCATCGAACAGTGAAGTGTTCACCTTTATATAAGACGAACCGTCTCGTATAATTAAGTGCAATGAAAAGGTGACGGCTGCTTCAAGGACAGCGGGTGTAGCAGGCCAGAGTAAGCTGCCTGACGTGACGAGATAGCTGACGCAAAAGCAACGGCAGCGAAAGTAGAGGCGAGGGTTACTCAAGGAGCAGCCTAGGGCTAGCCAACAGCGTAGAGACCCTGAATGTCGTTCTCGGGTCACAGGTCCCGTTGAACAGCAGGCCAACCGTAGATGATCAACTTACAAGGATTTTACCCATGAGTATCTTTTCAACGATATTGAAAGTTCACCAGAAGATCTATGAGACAACGGACGGTCGACTGGGTCACAAACTGCTCGGAGTTCCTACCCTGTTGCTTCGGACAAAAGGGCGCAGGAGCGGAGAGATACGAACAACGGCTTTGATTTACATCGATGACGACAGCAGCAAAGTGGTCGTGGCGTCTAAGGCGGGTGACTCAAAACCGCCAGCCTGGCTATTAAACCTCCAAACGGATTCGACAGTTGAGTACCAACTTGACCGCAATCGCTTTGCTGCTAGGGCGGAGGTACTTGAAAAAGGTCATCCCGATTATGACCGACTTTGGAGAGAACATAATGATCGAAACGACGGCCGCTACGACCAATATCAGGCTCTGACCGAACGACCCATTCCGCTTGTGCGTCTCGTTTTATCAACCGAGCCATTAAGAAGGGCTAACTGACATGACTTTTAATAAGGTATCAACCACCAATGAAGTGCTCGAGGGGATTCGGCTCGATGGGAAACACGCGATCATTACCGGTGCAACAGGTGGATTAGGCATTGAAACGGCGAGAGCCTTAGCGAAGGTCGGTGCATCGGTAACGATCACGGGCCGAAGCTCAGAAAAGGTCGAAGCGGCCCTCGAAACCCTTCGCAAGGAAGTGCCGGAAGCGTTGTTCGAGGGGAAGGTCATCGATCTGGCGTGTCTGTCGAGCATCAGGGACACTGCATTCGACATGGTCGCGGTAGGCCGCCGGATTGACCTCCTCATTAATAATGCTGGAGTCATGATGACGCCAGAAGACAAAACTGCGGATGGATTTGAGATGCAGTTCGGTACCAACCATCTAGGGCACTTTGCATTAACAGCAGGCCTTATGCCGATTATTGCGGCCGGTGGTCGGGTCATCACGCTGAGCTCCGGTGCGCATCTGCGAGGCTCCGTCGACCTTGACGATCTTAATTGGGAGTCCCGCGACTACGACCCAAACCTTGCTTATGCTCAGTCGAAAACCGCGAATGCTTGGTTCGCGCTTGAGCTGCATCGACGATACTCAGACCGCTTGTTGGCGTTCTCCGTTCACCCTGGTGTGATCGAAACGGACCTTATGCGTCACCTACCAAAAACGCTGTTCGACACCATGAGAGAGGCGATCAAGCGTGATGGGGTTGAGGAGAAAACGGTTGAGCAAGGCGCCGCGACCTCGGTCTGGGCGGCGACAGCACCTGAACTGACGCAGCATGGTGGGTCGTATCTGGCGGACTGTCAGATTGCAAAACCGGTAACATCGGAAGACCCCAGAAATGGCCATGCACCTTGGGCTTATGATGTGGAGGGGGCCAAGCGCCTATTCGTGGTGTCGGAGACGCTCACGAGGGTACGTTTTCCCTAGTGGGATAGAAGCCGACGAAAGCTCAAAAAATGACGTTGTATGCCAGAGCTCATCCGTAGGTCACGGAGAACCCTTCAAGGTAACTCCAAGAGGTTTCTGAATCATGATATTGTTGAAAGAATTAATAGCTGGCCGATCCCATGAATACGACGACGCTCGTCATTTACTCTGATTATTTGTGACCCTGGTGTTATAACGCCGCCGTGCGCGTCGATCTACTCAAAGAAGAATTTGGTGATCAACTTAAACTTGATTGGCGTTCTTTTTTACTGAGGCCGCAGCCAGACAATTCACGGGATCTGGAAAAGTTTAGAAAATATACAAAGAACTGGCTCAAGATCGGTGAAGACAAACCGAGTGGTGAGTTTAGGGAATGGCAGAGTGATTCGGGTCCGCCTTCTCATAGTATTCCACCTCATCTAGTCGCCAAGGCCGCAGCGGAGTTGGGCGACGAAGCGTTTGACAGCTTTCATAACGCTCTGCTCAAAGCCTATTTTTCAGACAACCGTGACATCTCCTCTGACAAGACCCTCAGATCAATTTGGGATGAATGCGGACTGGATGCCCACGAATTTGATCGCAGCAATAATCCGCAGCTGCTGAAAACCACAATCGATCAGCATAACGAAGCACTGAATGCCGGCGCAAACGGCGCGCCAGCCTTCCGCTTGGCTCACAGCAATGCAGCGATTGTTGGTGCGCATCCTGTGGCGACACTCAGTCGATGGATCAAACGATCAATTGATGGGGAAATTTAGCCTGGCCCATCGTCATGAAAGACAACCCGTGTTGAGTCATCGATTGATGAGGAATTTGCTATGACAGCATTAAAGTGGGTCGGAGGCATTTTTGGCGCTTATGTGGCATTTGTGGTGCTGTTTGAAACTGTCTTGCTCGGTGCGTTGCAGCCTGACTTTGCCAGTTACCCGATGATTCTGTTGACGACAACGGATGCCACAGGCGAGTTGCGAACTCGTAAACTCGCCGCGTTTAAAACTGGAGACAAAATTTATTTATCCGCACACCATTGGCCACGAGGTTGGTTTAGACGAGCGATGAAATATCCAGATGTGATCGCGGAGCTAGATGGCGTTGCAGAGCGGTATGTTGCGGTTCAGATACAAGGTAAAGAGTTTGATCAAGTTTCTGAGGAGCACCCATTGCCCTTACCAGTGATGTTCCTAATGGGTTTTCCTCCTGAGCGCGAAATATTGCGGTTGGATAAACCGACCGATCTGTGACATTCCTAAAGGGGGTCTGCCTTTTGTTTGGGGAACATAAGGTAGTTCAGCGACTATTCTGGCAGTGTTTGCACGTTTGAATTCAGTCAAGCCGGCAATAATTTCAAATCAGTACTTCTATGCCACGTTCAATACACCACATTGCAGAAATGCCTCCGAGCAGGTAGACGGGTATCAAGAGCAATCGCTTACGCCTGATGGTGAATCGATCATTCAATAGGCTGGTCCCCAGCGCAACCTTAAACAGCCACCCCGCACCAATGGCGAGTAAGACAAACACAATTTGACCGACTTCGATCCCGATATTAAAAAATAACAATGCGAGCGGTACATTGTTCTGGGGCAAACCAATGTCAGCCAGGGCGCCCGCAAACCCCATGCCGTGCAGCAACCCAAAGCCACCCGCCAGCCACCAGGGGTGACGTTTGAATAAACTTAAATGCTGATGAGGGCCGGCGGGCTCTCCTCGGGTGAGCTCTAGTGCCAGCACAAAGATGCTCAGCGCGATCACAAATTCGATGAGAGAGACGGGGTACTCCAAATAACCCAGGGTGACCAGAGCCAACGTGATACTGTGCCCGACCGTAAAGGCAGTAATGGTCCACAATAAACGCGCACCCCCTCCGACCAGCAGCAGTAAACCGAATACAAACATGAGGTGATCAATGCCGCCCCAGATATGCTCCGCGCCCAAAACAGAGTACTCGCTCATGACCTTCGATTGGCTTGGTTGAGCGGGTACCAAAAAAGTGGGCGCCGCCGCATTGAGTACCCTTTGGTAACTACGCCCATCGATCAAAGAAAGCATTACCATGGCGGATGCCTGATTCTCCGCGAGTCCCATGACCCCCAGGTTTTGATTAATCAGACCTTCATCGCCAAGCGATTTGCAATCCAGTGTCCAGCTTGAGACGGTACCTGTCCCTTCGCGAAGGACTGGGTTTTCAGCGATCACCCGACAGCTGGTGGGCCATATGGGTCGCAGCGGTACACGGCTCAGAGCTTCAGTTGGCGTTTTCCATACAACGTTATAGATATGATCAGAGGTTTCGATAAGCTTTAACAACGAGGGCGCAAAACGGTGCGCTTCTGCCGCGCCAGGATGAACAAGCGCGACCAGCAACGCCAGTAGAAAGAGTATTCGGAAGGACAAGGTCATTCGCAGCGTTCCTCTGCATCGGAGTCAGCCAGCATTTTGCCGCGAATATCAAATTCAGCTCTGAGCGCCGCCACCGCACACTGCAACGCTTTCTTGCCTGCGGTGTACTCAAGGTCGGTGAGTAGCTGCTGTTTGACCTCGCGTAATTCAACGTCGCGGGCAGGCTCAAATTCAGACAGCCAGACATAATGAAGGCCGTAAACTGAGCGTATCGATCCGAGCCATCTGCCACCGCCAGATTGTGTGATCGCTGATTGACTGACGGCCTCTTTTAGGCTGACGACAAAACTTTTACCGAAGTTTCGCGCCAGTTGATCAGGTGACTGTCTTAGAAACCGATGACCCTGCAAGAACGGCGCCCCCAATTTTTTTGCGGCTTGCAGGTCTAGTCCCTCTCGAGTGATTGAAGCAATAACGGATGGGTTGTCTTGCTCACGGTCTGGAGGGAAAAAAACATGCTCGATCGAGTACAGAGGAGGGCGCCGGAGCGCTTCCTTCCTTTTAACGTAAGCGGCTTCAATGTCTTTGATCGTTGGCTTCATGGGAGGGGCATTGGCGAGCAAGCGCTGTTCCATCCGTTGTATCAGGCGCCGCTTAACAACTTCGTCATCAAGATGCATTCGCATCGCGATTGCTCGATCAAACAGCTCAGCATCGGACGCGCCATCCGCCAATTGAAGAAAATTCATATTCAGAATAAGGCGCTGATAGACGATCGGATCGCCCAGATGTAAGTCTAGATCAATGGCACGTTGTAGCAGCATGTCACGATCAAGTTCGACCGCGATATACCGGGCAACTTGGTCCTGGCTTGGCTGTCGACCCGTGCTGGTCAGCCATTGCTGTTTGAGCGTTGCTATTCTTGTCTCGCTCAAAGGTCCAATCACCACCTTAGGTTCCGGAAAGAGTGCAATCTGCAGCTGATAAAAAACCACGCCGAGCACAACAAAATGCAACCAAGGTTTGTTGATTCGGACGAACCAGCTCACCATCGATCCCTTAACCTCACTCAGCGGCTGGAGGCCAGACTATTGTGGAACGTAGTGAATGGGCGATGACCAGGCACGCTCTTGAACGGTGGTCGGCAGATCAGGTCTTGGCGCGACCCCAGCACGGACTGCATCCCATGTTGACCACCGGCAGGTCGGGTTCTCTATTACCCGGGCGTAATAGAAAGCACGTTGTTCTCGCTGAAAATCAGGATCACGCCATAAGGTTGATAGCTGTTCTGCGCCTGTTTCAGAATTAATGGAACAGTCCCTGATATCAACCTTAGCCCCATTGTCAGTGCATCGGTTTGTTTCTGGGTTAACAGCTGTACCACCTGCGCAAGCGACATCAA
>CAJYBS010000029.1 GCA_913064795.1 uncultured Gammaproteobacteria bacterium | reverse complement strand
ACCGCGGCTCTGACTTGCTGGACGACTTCAGAATTGATCTCGAGACGGGCCTCAGTGTCGTTTGTTTGACGCAGTGTGCAGTCGACCTTGCCCCGGGCCAGTTGCGTTTTGGCGGCTGCTCTGAGCGCTGGCTCCAGGTGACGACACACCTCGGGCAGTCGAAAGTTCAGTTCGAGAAATCGATGGTTCACGGCTCGAATTTCCCAGACCAGAGCCTCATTTTCGGCGCTGGCAAAGCCGGTCATACTGCTAATGGTCATCAGCAATTCTCGCTTAAGGAATTCAAAGAAGTATAATCGTAGTTCACTCGATCCATTTTTGGAATTTTATGACGTCTTTTATTCGATCCAACGAACGCCAACTCGACGCGCTCCGGCCTGTTTCCATCGTTAGACAGTACAACAAGCACGCAGAAGGCTCGGTGCTGGTTTCCTTCGGGGACACGCAAGTGATCTGTACGGCCTCTCTTGAATCGGGTGTACCACCTTTTTTGCGGGGCAAGGGCCAAGGTTGGATTACGGCGGAATATGGCATGCTGCCTCGGTCAACCCATGAGCGAATGGGGCGAGAGGCTGCTCGAGGCAAGCAATCGGGACGCACACAAGAAATCCAACGCTTGATCGGTCGGGCCCTGCGAGCCGCTGTGAATTTAAAAACCTTAGGAGAATATACGCTTAAGATTGATTGTGACGTGATTCAGGCCGACGGTGGAACTCGGACTGCGGCCATTACAGGGGCCTGTGTGGCGCTATTTGACGCGATTGATCAACTTCCCGATCAGCATAAGATCGAACGGACCTATGTCGCCTCTGTCTCTGTGGGCGTCGTTGAGGGCGAGCCGATGTTGGACTTGGAATACGTCGAGGATTCGGCGGCAGACACCGATATGAATGTTGTTATGACCGAGGCAGGTGCATTTATTGAGGTGCAGGGTACGGCTGAAGCTGCGCCCTTTGATCGCTCTGAATTGGATGCCCTGCTGGACCTGGCGAGCGGTGGAATACAGACGTTGCTCGAGCTGCAGAAGCACAGTAGGGCGAGCGCCTAACATGGCGGCTTTTGATGCAGATGGGTTTATCCGACTGGCACTGGCAAACGATGTTCTGAAGTTTGGATCCTTTCAATTAAAGTCTGGTCGTAAGAGCCCCTATTTTTTTAATGCGGGACAATTTCAAACCGGCGCTGCGCTGTCCAGTCTTGGCGATTTTTATGCTGAAAAACTGGTTCGATCGAAGGCTGACTTCGATGTGTTGTTTGGCCCGCCCTACAAAGGGATTCCCTTAGTGTCTGCGGCTGCGATCAGTTTAGCTCGTGGTCATCATCGGTCAGTTCCCTACAGCTATGCCCGCAAAGAAATCAAAGATCATGGTGAGGGTGGGCTTTTAGTTGGGGCGCCCCTTAAGGGCAGAGTGATGATCGTCGATGATGTGATCACCGCCGGTACGGCAATCAGAGAAGCGATGGGTCTCATTGAAGGTGCAGGAGCACAGGTTGCCGGGGTGATTGTCGCGATTGATCGCCAAGAGTGCGGACAGGACGGGCAGCGAAGTGCGATTCAGGAAGTTGAAGAAACGTTTAACATTCCGGTGCTGAGCCTGGTTTCTTTCAGTGACATCATCGAATTTGCGCAGCGTAACGGCCTCGACATCGACATTGGTGCCATGCTGGACTATCGGGAAACCTACGGCGTAAACCCGGATTGAGCTATGGGGCAGGTGCTGCCGGGGGAGAGGCCTTTAATGCTTGCAGCACCCTTGAAATCTGGTTTGGCAATTCAAGGGTCGGGGAAAGTTTAAAGTCACTGCGCACGAACTGGATGACCTTACCCTCGAGCAGGATAGAGAGAAGGCTGGCTGCTTCACTAGGATTGAGAGATAACTCCTGATCAGGGGTCAAATGTGTCTCTCTGAAAATCTGCCTAAGCTGGGTTTCTATTCGCTCAAAAAATAAACCAGCACGCTGCCGTAGCCTTGGTGATTCTCCAGCGAGGGGCTCTCCTGTCAATAGGCGCGTAATTCCTGGATTCTTCTCGCAGAAAGTGAGGACCAACGAAACAATTTGCTCGCTTCGCTCAAAAGGCTCTTGCGTTGTAGCGAGAATGATAGAAATACGCTCGAAAACCGATGCCTCAGCAAATTCCATCAGCGCCTCATACATTTTGGCTTTGCTTGGAAAATGCCGGTACAGCGCTGCTTCTGACACGTTCACTGCTTCAGCAAGCTTGGCGGTAGTGAGCCGCGTGCCGGGCTGCGCCTCGAGCATACCGGCGAGTACATGAAGAATCTCTGCTTTCCGTTGACTGGGCTTTCTTTTGCCAGGGTCGGTCATGAAACCTCGCCAATTTTGGTGCCCACGCCCTCATCTGTGAGGACTTCGAGCAACACAGCATGGGCGACGCGTCCGTCAATGATATGGGCGCTGGTTACACCGCCTGCGACAGCCTCTAGCGCGCATTGGATTTTTGGCAACATGCCTCCAGAAATCGTGCCTTCATCGATCAATCCTTTGACGGAACTGGGTCCTAGACTACTGATCAGTTGTCCCTGGGCATCTTGGATGCCTTCAATATCGGTGAGTAGGATGAGTTTTTCAGCAGCAAGGCTCGATGCGATGGCGCCTGCCACCAAATCTGCATTGATGTTAAAGGTTTCTCCAGATGGCCCGGAGCCGATGGGTGCGATGACTGGAATTAGATCGCTTTGGGTCGCGATATCGAGGACTTCGCGATTGATGTTAGTGACCTCACCGACCTGACCAATATCAATGATTTCTGGCGTACTTAAGGCTTTTGAAGGCGCCTCAACTTTGAGCTGCTTCGCTTCGATGAGCGAGGCGTCTTTGCCCGTGAGCCCAATGGCCCGACCACCACTTTGATTGATCAGTGAAACGATTTCTTTGTTGACCTGCCCGCCCAAAACCATCTCAACGACATTCATGGTCGCATGGTCTGTGACCCGCATGCCGTCAACGAAACGGGACTGAATGCCCAACTGTTCGAGCAGATCACCAATTTGTGGGCCGCCGCCGTGAACAACAATGGGGTTCAAGCCAACCAGCTTCATCAGTACGATGTCTTTAGCGAAGCTCTTTTTAAGCGTCTCTTCGGTCATCGCATTACCGCCATATTTAACGACAATGGTTTTACCTTTAAACGACTGAATATAGGGAAGTGCCTCGGTTAAAACCTTGGCGATTTTGAGCGCTTCATTGCGAGTAACAGTCATACAGTTGTCCGTTGTCGTGCGGCCTCAGGGAAGCTAGTGTTTGCCGGTGGAGCCAAAGCCGCGATCACTGCGTTCGCTCTGTTCAAAGTCGTCCACCCAAGAAAAATCGGCTTGAACCACCGGCACGATCACAAGTTGTGCAATTCGGTCATTAGGATTGATTTCAAAGTCGCTGGTGCTGCGATTCCAACATGAAATCATCAATTCCCCTTGGTAATCCGAATCGATCAAGCCGACCAGATTACCGAGGACGATGCCGTGTTTGTGACCCAGACCCGAGCGGGGAAGGATCATTGCTGCGTAGCCTGGATCTTCGAGATAAATGGCCAGCCCAGTCGGTATCAGCTCGGTGGTTCCCGGTGCGAGACTGAGCGGAGCCTCTAAACAAGCTCTCAGATCGATCCCTGCTGAACCTTTGGTTGCGTAGGCGGGATCGCCTGCAGTCTGCCGTAAGCGTTTTATTTGTACTTTCACGGCTTTGCCCTTAGGTGTTCAGCGATACGGTCGATCAGCTTTTCCGAGAGCGCACGCTTTGACATCATGGGGAGATCAAGACTGTCGTCTTGCTCATACACCGTAATGGCATTTTGATCGCTATTAAAACCGATGTCAGTGTTGGAAACGTTATTCGCAACGATCATATCTAAGTTCTTTTGGGCTAGTTTCTTTCTAGCGAAAGTTTCTAGTTGCTCTGTTTCGGCGGCAAATCCAACGGTAAAGGGCTTATTTTTCCTGGCTGCGACTTCGGCAATAATATCCGGGTTTTCCACCAGCTCGAGGGTCAAAGTAGACTTTCCGTGGGTGGCCTTCTTGATTTTTTGAGACTGGGTCAAGGTTGGCCGATAGTCTGCAACCGCCGCAACCCCAATAAAGACATCGACATCGCCGACCCGCGCCTGCACGGCCTCGTGCATCTGCATGGCGCTGATCACAGGGACGTGCTCGACACGCTCTGGCGGTGAGAGATTCGTTGGACCGGAGACCAGAATCACATTCGCACCGGCATCGGCGGCAGCAGCTGCCAGCGCGTAACCTTGCTTGCCTGAGCTGTGATTGCTGATGAATCGAACCGGATCAATGGCCTCTCGGGTAGGTCCTGCGGTGATGAGAACCGTCCGACCTTGAAGCTTACCCGTATCGAACAGCGCGCTAACGCGCTCGATCAGAGGGTCGATGTCGAGTAATCGGCCCGCGCCGATTTCACCGCAGGCCTGCAATCCGGAATCTGGGCCCAAAAGATGCACCCCTCGATGAACCAAGATGGACTGATTGTCTTGAGTCGCTGGCTTTGACCACATGGCTTGATTCATTGCTGGCGCGATCGCGACGGGACATTCTGCTGCCAAGCACACCGTGGTGAGGAGATCGTCCCCATGACCACTGGCGAATCGAGCTAAAAAATTTGCACTGGCAGGGGCTATCAGGATGAGGTCGGCCCAGCGGGCCAGTTCGATGTGGCCCATGACCGACTCTGTATCTGGATTGAGGAGGTCAAGATGGACGGGATGCCTGGATAGCGCTTGCATGGTCAAAGGTGTGATGAATTCAGTGGCCGAACGGGTCATGACGATCCTGACGTCGGCGCCCTGGTCTTGTAGGCGCCGGGTCAACTCAGCCGATTTATAAGCTGCGATGCCGCCCGTCACCCCAAGCAGGACTCTGCGGTTGTTCAATGTGTTGAAAGCAGTTTTCATGGCGCTCTTTGACCGATGATTCATCATTTAGGCTGCGAGAGGGGCAATAATACCCGCTTTAAACACTGATGGCACTGGGGTTGCACCGTTTGACGCTGATGCGGCTAGAGAGATGACTCAATTTGGATTGAAGTCGCGCCTAACGTCGTCGGCGCGAAGAAGAGAAACCGATCAGTGACGATCCTGTAGATGCGGCGTAACCAGTTGCTCTCCCATGATTTATCGGTTGCTGCAGTTTGAAAAATAGCTGCTCATCTGGTATAAAGTCGCGCCCGCGGAGGCCAGTTTCAACAAGGCCGTCAGCGTGTAGGGAAGATGGCACGGATCATGAGTCCAGAGTTCATGAAAAGTGACGTAAAGATAATCGAAGATCAATGACGACTCTAATAGAGCCGTTGAGTCCATTTAAAAGCTGAACGCCTGCTTTAGAGGAAGGAATTATGTCAAGAGTCTGCCAAGTTACCGGCAAGCGCCCCATGACAGGTAATAATGTGTCGCATGCAAACAATAAGAATCGCCGTCGATTCCTACCGAATATCCATGATCATCGATTTTGGCTTGAGAGCGAGAAGCGTTTCATCAAATTGCGCGTTTCCGCCAAGGGCATGCGCATTATTGATAAATTGGGCCTGGAACAGGTCATCGCAGACTTGAGAAGTCGCGGAGAACGGGTTTAGCCTCGATCAAATCGGACTCAGCAGCGAACAAGCGGTCAATCCGGATCAGACAGACCCTCGAAGTCTAAGGAGACAGTATGAGAGATAAAATTAAATTGGTATCGTCTGCAGGCACAGGACACTACTACACCACCAGTAAGAATAAGAAGAACATGCCGGACAAAATGGAAATTAAAAAGTTTGATCCCGTCGTTCGAAAACATGTCATCTATAAAGAATCAAAGATTAAATAGACCTCTGCCTTCAAAGGGTCACCAAGCCCAATCCTTCCCTCTATCATTCCGGCGAGGGAAGCCGCCTGAGCTCAAGGAGCCCCGAGGCTTCTTTCTCAATCGTCCATCCTAACTTAATCCAGACCGAAGTGTGTTCATCGCTCACGATCAGTGGGCCTGGGTACTGCTCCCCCAATGCAAGCGTCTCTCGGCCCTTCCAAGGGATCCCTTCAGGATCAGGTTTGATGGTTTTGGACTGTGAGAGGGGTGCGTCTTTGACCCGGGTAGTTTTAGAGAGTATCTCCGCCTCTGAAAATTGACTGAGCGCTTCCAGACGAACCCTGAGGGTGACCAACTCAATTTGACTGTCTAGGATGTGGCCATAGCGTTTTTTGTGCAGCGCCTCAAAGTCAGCTTTGGCCAGTGCAAAAGTTCCCCGAAAGGCAACGCCCAGCGTGTGAGTTTGTCCCTGATATCGCAGATCTAACGTCCTTTGCTTGCGCTCTGGGGTCACCCCTTCTGCCCTGAGCGCAGCCGTACCGTTCTCAATGAGCGTCTCGAAACCCTGATCAAGGTCAGCCCTTGAGATTTGCGTGGTTCCAGCTTCCAATGCTACTGATAGCTCACGACCGGGTCTTGCTGCCAGCATCCCCAGCGCGGAAAACACACCCGCCTCCGGTGGCACAACGGCGCGATTGATTTCGAGGTTTTCAGCCAGATCACAGAGATGAAGGCCGCCAGCGCCACCAAAGCAACAGAGGGCGAACCCTTTTGGATCGATACCCTTTTGTACCGAGATCAGTCGGAGGGCTTCGGTCATTTTCTCGTTGGCCAAGCGAACAATGCCCTGCGCCGTGTCTTGAAGGTTGAGGCCCAGTTGCTCTGCTAAGGCCTGAACGGCGCCTCCGGCAGCCGCCTTAGAAAGCGTTAAACCTCCGGCTAGGGGACGGTGAATGGGCAGCCGTCCTAGCACGAGGTTGGCGTCTGTGACCGTCGCCAGGGTACCCCCGAGGTCGTAGCAGGCAGGACCTGGGTTAGCGCCTGCAGAGTCAGGACCAACTTGAAGCAACCCGCCGTCATCGATATAGGCGATGCTACCACCACCTGCGCCGATGGTTTTGATATCGATCGCGGGTATCGCAATGGGTAGCTCATTGATCTTCATCGAGGTTGCGATGGATAGTTCGCCGTCAATGAGCCCGACATCGGTTGAAGTGCCGCCCATATCAAAAGTCATCAGCCGTTTTTGATTAAGGAGTCGCTGAGCGCCAATGATTCCTCCAGCCGGACCTGATAGTAAAAGTCTGATCGCATGTGAAGCGGCTTGCTCGGCGCCTAATGTGACGCCAGACGATTGCATTACGGCGAGGCTACTCGGCGCCGTGTGCTCAGCGAGTTGCCTAAGGTATTGCTCGATCAGTGGGCCAAGGGATGCATTGAGATAGGTCGCCACGCCCCGTTCGTATTCCCCCATTTCAGGCAACACCTCAGAAGATAGGCTTACAAAGTACCTGGGACTCAGGCGAGCACGGATCTGTGCTTCATCGTCTGATGATAAAAACGAATAGAGCAAGTTAATTGCGATTGCTTTCGGATTGTACGCATCAATGCCAGCGGTGAGCGTTTGAAGATCTGACTCCAAGAGCGGTGCCCGGATTTCGCCTTTCGGGCCACGCCGAACAGAAATTTCAAACGTGGCGCCGGATTCGAGGGAGAGGGTTGCTTTTCGAGGTGTCAGATCGAAAAGCCTGCTTCTGTTCTGGCGGCCAATGGCGAGAACGTCCGCGAGTCCCTCGTTGGTGATATAGGCCGTTTTGACGCCCCGTGATTCGAGGGCGGCGTTGGTCGCGACAGTGGTTCCATGGACGATGGTCAGGGCGCCTTCTTTACAAAGCAGGTCAAGACCCAAGGCTGAAATCCCGTGGATGATGGCTTGTTCCGGTGCCTCTGGGGTGGATAGAGTTTTGAAAGTGACGATTTCGTCTTGATGGAGATAGACGAAATCAGTGAAGGTTCCGCCGGTATCAATGCCGAGATAATGTTTCGCCATGGTCTGTGAGATACTCTGATGGATGCTGAATGTAGCAGATTGTCTTTCATCTCACACCCTTCTCCCGAGACAGTGCGATGTGGTGAACCAAGGCTCGAGGGATCCTTTAAACATGCCGGAATTACCCGAAGTTGAAACCACACGGGCTGGGATTGAGCCCCATCTCGTGGATCGTACAATTACTGCGGTAACCGTCCGAGAAAACCGTCTCCGCTGGCCTGTCTCTCCAGAGTTGTCACAAATGGCGACGGGACAAACAATTGTCTCGGTAGAGCGCCGGGCCAAGTATCTGTTAATTGGTCTTAGGCGTGGATTCGTAATGATCCACCTGGGCATGTCGGGCAGTCTTCGTATATTGGCGCAGGAAACAGCGCCACAGAGGCATGATCATTTTGACATGATGTTAGATTCGGGAGTGATCCTGAGATATCGCGATCCCCGGCGCTTCGGTTCTATTTTCTGGTTGGATCAATTAAGCCACCGGCTGCTCGATCAGCTCGGACCTGAACCTTTGGGTGAAGACTTTGACGGCACCACGCTGTTTAAAGCGTCAAGAGGCAAAGCTCGTAACGTAAAAACATTGATCATGGATGCTGGGGTGGTGGTCGGGGTTGGCAATATCTACGCCAACGAGGCGCTCTATCTCGCAGGGATTCGCCCAACTCAGCCGGCAGGAAAAATAACGATAAAACGGTATCACCGCCTTGCCGATGCGATTAAGTCGGTGCTTGAAAAAGCCATCGCCGCTGGCGGTACCAGCTTGCGGGATTTTTTGAAAGAAGATGGTAAGCCAGGTTATTTTCGGCACGCACTGAAAGTCTATGATCGAGCCGGAGAACCGTGTCTTGGATGTCATAAGCCGCTTTCAAGCGTTCGGATCACAGGACGCGCAACGGTGTTCTGCAAGCGGTGCCAGCGTTAAAAAATAGCGCCGTTGTTGACGGCTTCTTCGATCGCCGGATGAACAAAACTGCTGATATCCCCGCCGTAAGATGCTATCTGCCTGACCAAAGTTGAAGAAATGTAAGAATATTCCTCTGAAGGCGCGAGGAATATGGTTTCCAGTCCCGGCGCGAGCACGCGATTCATATTCAGCATTTGAAATTCGTATTCGAAATCAGTGACCGTTCTAATGCCCTTTAAAATGACACCGGCGCCGACATCCTTGGCGAAATCAACCGTCAACTGATTGAATCCGATGACCTCAACATTGCTTAAATGTTCGAGGGCTTTTTGGGCCAGTTCGACTCGAAGTTCCAAGACGCTGGGATCCTTTTGAGGGCTGGTTGCGATACCTAAAATGACGCGATCAAAAAGTACCGAAGCGCGCTGAACCAGATCGGCGTGACCATTGTGAATCGGATTGAAAGTGCCAGGATAAAGAACCGTGCTCATGGGTGTCTCCTTTAGAACGAGAGAATAATACAGGACCCAAGAAAAGGATCAAACCTAAGAAGCGTGCGTTAGCAGCCCGTAAAAAATTTGACCGGCGCGACCTTGACGATGAATGGATAACCCTCGAGTGGCAAATTTTTCTAAATGGATCGCTTGAGCGGTCTCAACGTAGATTAGCCCTTCGGGGGCAAGTAAGCGGTTTTCAAGGATGAGATCGTGCAGCACATCGTATTGATCGGTGGCGAAGGGCGGATCGATAAAAATCAGATCGTAGGGGTTTTGGGGGGATTGTTTGATAAACTCAAAGGCGTCGTGTCTTAAAAGTTCGATCCGCTCCTCAGGTGCCTTAAGGTGTGCAAACTGTTGACTGAGACAGTGGTGAGCGGCTGGATCGTTCTCGAGGAGGGTAACGTGCTGGGCGCCTCGGGAGAGCGCTTCAAAGCTTAAGATGCCCGATCCAGCGAAAAGGTCGAGGCAACGGGTTTGAGCGATCTTTCCTTGTAACCAGTTGAACAACGTTTCTCTTACGCGGTCAGGGGTTGGCCTCAAGGTTGGGACTGGGTCAAATGAAACTTTACGACCGCGCCATTGACCACCGATAATTCGGAGGGTCGAGAATTTCTGAGATTTCGACACAGTGGCTTACCGCAAGAGAGTGAATGAACGATGGACAATGTTGCAGATCAACCCCTCGAAGGCAAGCGCGGACTGCTGACGCGACTGAAGGATCGATTGGCGAAGACGCGCCAAGGGTTTTCTGAAAATATGAGCGCCTTATTTT
>CAJYBS010000028.1 GCA_913064795.1 uncultured Gammaproteobacteria bacterium | reverse complement strand
TCTTTTCATGAATGTCAACTCTCCGGCCTATACCGGAATTCAATCAGCCAGCGAAAGCCTCAATCTATTGGCCCAGAGAATCGCTGAACGCTCGACCGAGCGCGTCACGCAGTCGGTCTCTGATGCTGTTCCAAAAGCAGGACCAACCGTGACCACGGGTGAAGCGCCTCAGGAGGTCTCTGAAGAGGGCTCTGCGCGTGGGTATGATAGCACCTCTGAGGAAGTTTCAACTCGATCAACCACGCCCTCCGGCGGTCAAACAAGTCAGGTAGAGACGTACAACGCGACTGGGCGCGTGAACGAACGATCTCAATCTAGCATCACTGAGCTTATGGCAGAGCGACTGAATGCAGAGAACAATCTTCGAGCCAATGTTGAGGTTGCGAAGGCAACCAACAACATCGTAGGCAAGCTCATCGACGAGACTGTTTGATTCAGCGCGATTTCTTCGCCCCCCATTCGTTCGCTTACCGGATTGATGGAATTAAAGGTTGCACCAAAGCGCCCCACCCCTTAAGGTGCGCCCGCAATCAACGATCTGACCCCTCTCTACTCAGCTCTGTGACCTCAGGGTTCAAGATGAACGATTGAGGATAGTCGATTCAGTCGTCAAAACCCGTTGATTTCTGGAAGTAACTGGCGCCAACCATGCTGCGCTGTAATTTAGCTATAGGAACACCATGACTCAATTTAAAGCGCTTAATCTCATCCCGGAGCTCTGTTCGGCACTGACCGACAAACACTATAGCGAAGCTACGACCATTCAAGCCAAAGCGATTCCGGTCGTGCTGGAGGGTTGTGATCTCATGGCATCAGCTCAGACAGGCACAGGGAAAACTGCTGCTTTTGTCCTGCCGATCCTACAACGGCTGGAAAGGGCCAACCTCAGGCCGACCGCTAATCGTTGCCACGTACTCATTTTAACACCGACCCGTGAGCTGGCAGCCCAAATCCAAGCCTCAATCCTCGACTACAGCAAATATCTCAAGGTGCGCTCCGCGGTCGTCTTTGGCGGCGTGAGCATCAATCCTCAGATGAAGCAACTCCGAGGCGGCGTTGACATACTGGTCGCCACACCTGGCCGGCTGCTAGACCTGGTGGGGCAAAACGCGCTTCAACTCGATCAAGTCAAAACATTCGTTCTCGACGAAGCAGACCGGATGCTCGATATGGGATTCATACCTGATGTCAAAAGGATCCAAGCCAAACTACCCCGAAAGCGCCACACGCTCATGTTCTCGGCAACTTTTTCAGACCCGATTCGCGCCCTGGCAAAAACCATGCTCTACCAGCCTAAGGAAATTGACGTCGCGCCACGAAACACGACGGCAGATAATATTGAGCAAACGGTGCATCCCGTCGACAAATCATCGAAATCCGCATTACTGATTCATTTAATTCGGTCAGAGCAGTGGCATCAAGCACTGGTCTTCAGTCGGACCAAACACGGCGCCAACAAGCTCGTCAAACTTCTCATGAAAGCCGGAATCGAGGCAGAAGCCATTCACGGAAACAAGAGCCAAAACGCTCGAACCAAGGCGCTACTTGGGTTCAAAGAAGGGCGGATCGATATCCTTGTTGCAACCGACATTGCAGCTCGGGGTATCGATATCGCAGCACTACCCAGAGTGGTGAACTTTGATTTGCCGAACGTACCAGAAGACTATGTGCACCGAATCGGTAGAACAGCCAGAGCCGGGGGTGCAGGTCATGCCGTGTCCCTCGTCTCTGCCGATGAAATTGATTGCCTGCGGGCGATTGAACGTCTGATTCTAAAGCCCATCGAACGAATCGAAGTCGAAGGCTTTGAGCCACAACACCAAGTACCCGCATCTGGCGCTGCGCCCAGTCGGCCTCGATCACAGAATAAGTCAAAACCCGGGCAAGGACGTGCTTCACGGGGTCCATCCCGGGGGTCTACTCAGGGTGCACGCCCCCCAAGACGACGCAGGTCAAACAATCGTTCGGCGCAATCGTAAACAACATTCACGAGGATGCTCGAACCACCCCTTGCTCTCGGATTTCGGGTAGCGCGTCATCGGACCAGTAGCTTCGCCATCGAAAGCCATCAATGGATCCCCGGCCTGCCCGCACCCTGATGCCGACTGGCTACTGGACTCTAGAACGAACGGCCTTTAAAGCGGCGGATGTCTAAAGACCTGCAACCATTACCCTTTAGCTTTAATTTCTGCGCTTTGCCGCTAGAGCAACAAGTGACCGCCATCGAGCACCAAATGCTGGCCGGTCACGACGGAATGGCTATCAACGAAAGAGAGGATCGATTCTGCAACGGTCTCTGGGGTGCACACAGTTTGAAGGGGCGTTCGCGCCTTTAAGTGCGCGATGGATTGATCATAAACCGCTTGCCCCATGCCTTCAGCAAGCCAGTCTCCTTCAATAAAACCGGGACACACTGCATTGACCCTAATCTCTGGTCCTAAAACCCGCGCGAGAGACATCGTCATCGTAATCAAGGCTCCCTTCGAAGCCGCGTAAGCGACACACGATCCAACACCCTTAACGCCAGCAATGGAAGCGACATTGACCACCGCTGCATTCCCGGATGCTTTTAAAGCGGGCTCAGCGGCACGAACCATTTGAAAAGCGCCAATGACATTAACCCCATAAATATTTTGAAAGTCCGCAGCATCTAACCCATCAAGATCGCCATGGGCGACAAATTTAGTCGTCCCTGCATTGTTCACAAGCACGTCAAGGCGACCCCACTGATCGAGCGCCTGGCCGACCATACGCTGGCAATCCTCATCGCGACTGACATCAGCCTTACACATCAAAACCTCCCCGCCCATCGCTTCTATGCTCCCCGCAACCTCCGCTGCAGCGGCCTCACTGCGCGAATAATTAATCACCACCCGTGCCCCACGCGCCGCCATCATCTTGGCCGTAGCGGCACCAACTCCTGATGAAGATCCAGTCACAATACAAACTGCTTGATCCAAATTCATCGTTTTCTCCTTAATCTAATGTGCGTTTAGGGAAAGGCCCCTCGCAATTCACTGCACTGAATGAACGCTTTGATTAACACTATAATAAACAGCGTTGCTTAACCGCGTTGATTAACCGCCTTGATTGACCAAATTGAACCGCTCATTTCAATGCCTTGATCCGTCACAAACGGCCCCAGCGCTTGCTTCATCGAAGCCAGAGCCTCTTGAACCACCTCTTCCGGCAGCTGTTTAAAGGCTCTGGCAGCTGGCCCAAGCTCGCATTGAAAGTCCACCGCCGCATCAATATTCTCAGCCACCAACAAAGTTTCACAAACAGACTCGAATTCAATCGAGTCAAACCCGGCCGCGGTCAAAATCTCGGTCACATAGACGGGGTCACTGAAAGCAAAAGGCCCAGGCGCTCGAGGGTCATTTCCTGGGCCACTGGGGGGCAGAAACGGCGCAATCGCCCGCCCTCCAACCGACATCCAAGGATTCTCAGCCGGCGGCTGCCAGCACCCTAACAATAATTCCCCGCCGGGTTTGAGCTGTTGGCGCAGATGTGTGAATGCGTCGGCAGGGGATTGAAAAAACATCGCACCAAATCGAGAGAAAATAAGGTCCAAGGGTTCTAACGCTTCAAAAGTGGCGCCATCAGCCTGAATGAACATAGGGTTCTGCGCCTCACCAACGCGATCAACGGCCCGGGCTAACATCGGGCTGGATAGATCGACCCCGACCACATGGGCACCACGTTCAGCCAGCGCCAGCGATGTTTCACCACAGCCACAACCGAGGTCAAGAATGGCCAAACCTGATGCTTCGCCAACCCTATCGAGGAGGGCCTGGGTCAGCGGGGTCATCAATTGATCCAGCCGAGTTTGATGCCTCACCCAGACATGGCCCGCATCGCCATCCCAATAAGCGAATTGATCGGCATTCACAGTTTCCATTTTATTTTCCTTAAAATCAGATCAGCGGCCCTTTCGAACGATGTTATTCACGGCTCGGCAGCGATAAAAACACGCCCCCTCGATCCTGTTCCACCGAGCCAATATACACCACTGCCTGCTCAGGAATACCCCCATAGATGTGAGGAAACATTAAGGCTTCGCTGCCAGCAAAATGATCCTCCCGATCACCGACGGCCGCTGCAGGCTCAAAGCGTACATCAATACCTACTCGGTTCAGGCGCGCAATACTGATCGCCAGGAAACACCAAGGGCCTTGGACACCCCTGTAAAACTGGTTCGCCACTTTGATCAGAGTTTCCGTATCCGGAGCAGCATGAGTCATTCCGTCTTGTTTAAACGTTGGCGGATAGTAGATCCCCGCGGATTCAATTGCAGCCAGCCAGTCCCTATGCAACGCTAAATGATAGATTACGGCCATCGGCATTCCCTCTTCCTGGATCCTCAACATTGTGCGGAGATCATACCAATGTCCGGCACCAGGCCTCTTTGATCGATATTGACTATCGGCATTGACAAGGAAACACGATCCTCCGCTGCTCGATCCCCCGCCAGTTTAAGCTGCGAGGAACGCGCTTTAAAGGAGACTCATCAAGGCCCCACTTGTGTCACTGGCTAAAGCCTCGCTGCCTGTTGCAGTGCCTGTGCATTAGAAAATCAAGCGCTCGTCGCAAACGCTGAAGCCGCCGCTGGTTTTTGAGGTGCTGGTTTACATTTGAGTCTAACTCATTCGAGCGATACCGGAGTGCGGCACTTGCAAGAACCCTATTCGGTGCGCTTTACTGCCCAACTGAACAAGAGGAAGGTCTATGAAAACGTTCGCTCAGAAAGTAGCGGTGATCACTGGCGCCGGCTCAGGCATGGGGCGATACCTTGCCATTCTCCTCGCCCGGGCCGGTGCGGACGTCGTGATTTGCGATGTCAATCCCGAAACACTCAAAGAAACCGAGAAGCTCCTGCAACAACACAACGTCGCGGTTTCGAGCTTTGAACTCGACATGGCTGATAAAGCTGCCATTGAGGCCCTGCCCGAACAAGTCATCGCGCGACACGGCAAAGTAGATATGCTGTTTAACAACGCGGGTGTCACGGCTGGCGCTGATTTCGAAAACATGAGCGAGGCCGACTGGGACTGGGTCATGAACATCAATCTCAATGGTGTCGTCAACGCAACTCGAGCCTTCCTGCCTTACCTTAAAATGCAGCCCGAGGCGGCGCTCATCAATACTTCCTCAATTTTTGGCATGATCGCCGTTGCCAAACAGTCTGTCTATCACGCTACAAAGTTTGCGGTGCGGGGATTTACCGAAGGGCTCGCGCGGGAATATGCAGGTACGGGTCTTTCTGTACATTGCGTTCACCCAGGACACATTGGTACCAATATCGTCGCAAATTCTCGCTTTAACGAGGAAGAGTTGGGTAGTGAGCAAAAACTTCTGGGTACGAACGGCAGCAAAGAGGAAATGGCGGCGCTTTTTCGGGATAATGGCATGCATCCGAGCCGGGCGGCGGACATCATCCTCAGTGGCGTCAAACGCCGGCGTCAACGTATCTTTGTTGGATTTGACGCCAAGTGCATGGATTTTGCGCAACGACTCTCGCCAATGCATTACCTCAAGTTGCTGCCGATTTTTATGATTCCAATCACATTGCTGCGCAATAAAAAACCGTTAAAAGGCCTCGCTTAACCCTCGACTTGTTCCATCGACTGCCTGCGCAGTCGGCGCATACCCAGCAGCCAACGGTCCACGTTATCCCCCTTTCTGCGGACATATTCTTCGACCTCAGGATGTGGCAGCACATGGAATCGTTCGTCCTCAATGGCCTCCATCACGCAACTGGCAAGTTCTGCTGGCTCAATAATGCCATCGGTTTGGCCATCACCCAGTCCCCGGGGCGCCATCGCGGTATTGACCCCCTGGGGGCATAGCACCGAGACTCTGATGCCCTCATCGCCATGGGTGATCGCAAGGAACTCGGCCAGCTTCACGGCAGCTGCCTTTGTCACCGAGTAAGGCCCTGATCCAAGCGCAGCGAGGAGACCCGCTGCCGATGCAGTATTTAACAGGTAGCCTTCGCCCCGAGCTAACATGCCGGGCAACACTGCTCTGGCTGCATAGACATGGCTCATCACGTGAAGCTCCCATTGTTTCTGCCAAACGTCATTTTCTGCGTCAGTCAAAACACCTTGACCCCCGGCACCTGCATTAGAGCAGAACAGATCAATTTGACCATGCTCGGCGATCACAGACTCCACCAAGGCTTGCACTTGAGCCTCGCGGGTCACATCGCAGGCTAGACCGCTACAACCTAGTGCGGCCGCGGCCGTCTCCACCGCTGATTGATCTAAATCGGCCAGAACAACCGCCTTAGCGTTTCCTGCTAAAAATTTTTCCGCCATCGCGCTCCCGATCCCACCACTGCCTCCGGTAATCACTACCACCTTTCCACTGATCTGCATTTTTATGCTCCGCTGAGTGCCGCCACGCGCATCAGACGCTGGCGGATGTTGCCTCGAATGTAATCTAGGACGACCCTAAATTTTCGTCCTATACTACCTTATCCAACTATTCAGCGCTGTTCACGGCAAGAGGCTCAACATGCACCAGCAAGACCAACGGACAGAGGTTTTAACCCAGGCCATACTTCGTTATGCGGTCGAGCGTATTCGCATGAATCCTCCCACTTTAGATGGCCCAAAGTCCGAGCAAGACCTGAGAGCCATGGTAGGACAGACGATTACCGCTAATGGACTTGGCGGCCTAGAGGCTTTGCGGATCTTCACTGACGTCTTGGCCCCCGCCTGTATTTCAGTGGATCATCCCCGTTTTTTTTCTTTTGTACCCGCCGCGCCCACAGAGGCCGCAACGCTATTTGATCTCGTGGTAGGCGCATCCAGCATTTGCGGCACTTCTTGGTTAGAGGCTGCGGGCGCAGTGATGGCAGAGAATGATGCTTTGCGCTGGCTAGCGGACCTAGCAGGGTTTCCACCAGAAGCTGGGGGGGTTTTTGTCAGCGGGGGCACCGCAGGAAACCTCAGTGCGCTCATCACTGCACGCAGCGTTTGGCGCGAAGCCAGCGGTCAGAACCAAACCAGAGGCTTAATCCTCACTGCTGATGGCGCTCATGCTTCAGTGCAGCAAGCGGCCTTTGTCATGGATGCAGATATTCTTGCCGTGCCCTGTTCAGGAACTATGACCGGTGCGGATCTTGAGCAAGCGGCAACATCGCTACCCGCTAGTGATCGCGACCGAATCTTCGCCGTAGTCGCCACCAGCGGAACCACTAATTTGGGCTTGATCGACGATTTATCAAGCATCGCAGAGTTTTGCAGAGAGTCGTCGATTTGGCTGCATGTGGATGGCGCCTATGGCGCCGCCGCACTCGCGGCACCCAGCGCACGGGGTCTCTTCGATGGCATTGAACAGGCCGATAGCTTTATTGTCGATCCTCATAAATGGCTTTTTGCGCCACTGGATTGTTGCGCATTGATCTATCGGGCGCCTGAACATGCCCGGGTTGCCCACAGACAACATGGTGATTATTTAGAAGTTCTCTATGATGGCATTTGGAATCCCTCTGACTACGCCCATCACCTTTCTCGACGTGCACGGGGCCTGCCATTTTGGTTTAGCCTCGCCACCCATGGGACAGCGGCCTACGCGGATGCCGTCGAAAAAACCCTAGCGTTAACCCAGACCGCCGCGACGTTGATCGATGCCAGTCCTTGGTGCGAACGAATCTTGCCCCCCAACCTGTCGATCGTGATCTTTAAGCGCAAGGGCTGGACGGAGGAAGATTACGCGCGCTGGAGTCAGGAGCTACTCGAGACCGGTGAGGGTTTCGTGATGCCAACGAAGTACCAGGGAGAGACTGTTCTTCGATTCTGTATCGTCAATCCGACGACAACCGAGGATGACATAACATTGGTCTTAGACACCCTCGCTCCAGAGGTTCAGTGAGGCACTCAGTCCTCGCTTAAATTCTGTCCTAAGCCCGCGCTCTATTCAGGGGGTTCACCCCGAATGATGACACGATGCATGTGACGACGATGGCCGTGATAGTCATTGAGCGCGTTGTGAAACAAGCATCGGTTGTCCCACATCGCCAGTGTCCCTTGGGTCCACTCAAGACGGGATACGAATGGGTCTTGGGTAAGATGCGACGTGAGGTAAGCAATGATCGATTTACTCTCCTCCCGAGTCCAACCCTTCACCCGATGGGTGTGCGGCCGACTACAGTAGATGCTTTTGCGCCCCGTCTCAGCATGCGTTCTGATGAGCGGGTGTTCAACCTCGGATTCTGCGAATTCGTCATTACCGCCATAGGCGCCGCCCAGCTGATCTTTAGCGGACACATTTCGATAACCGCCCCCCTTACCGTGCACCATCTTGGGGGTATAAATGCCAGAAAGGCCGCTCAGTGTCTCCTGAAATGCAGGACTCAAGGCTGAAAAGGCCGCAGTCGCATCGGCGAACAAAGTGTCCCCACCCGTAGGCGGTACTTCAACGGCATAGAGCAGTGTCGCCTTCGGTGGCACCGCTTTATAGGAGGTGTCCGTGTGCCAATCGCCGCCAAAGTTCAACGTTGCGTCGGCTTCTTTCACAATCGGGATCACATTTTCATGCTCTGTCACCGCCTGCATGAAGGGATACACATCTAACTCGCCAAAATGTTCAGCAAAGGCGGCTTGCGCCGAGGGGCTCAAGGTTTGATCACGAAAAAATAAGACGCCATGGCGAAGCCAAGCCTCATGTATTTCCGAATATGCTGAGGCCGCTAAAGGCTGAGAAAGATCAATGCCACGAATCTCAGCGCCAATCGGACCCACCTCCGTGTTTATCTCCATCAATCAACTCCTTCAACCTGACTTCCTCATCATCTTCGTGCACCATCCCAATGTAAACCCTTATTTCGACATCCTTCACGCCTTCATACCATTTCGATGCTAGTCTAGAGCCATCTCTAGAAAGGATTTCATGCATGTCAGATAAAACTGTGGCCGTATTTTTAGGAGACGACGCCTCCCCCGAAGTCATGGCGCCCACCGTGGCGCTTCTAGAAACCCTAGCCCTTCCAATCAGCTTTGTGTATCCCCCGGTCGCAACTAACCCAGACAGCGCCCCTGGGAACAATTTTTCCGAATCTGCAAAACGCATGGTGGACCAAGCTGATGCCACCTTTTTTGGCTCCACCAGCGGGGCCAGCACTCAAGCACTATTTTATTTACGCTGGGGCAAACAGACCTTCGCCAATGTTCGGCCGTGCAAATGGCGCCCAGGCTATCAATCGCCACTGCGCCAGCCAGAATCCATTGATTTTACAATCGTGCGAGAAAATCTAGAGGACTTATACCTGGGGCTTGAGGGTGACCTTGAAGACCTTGCAGCTCTGAACCTCTACTCAAAACATGCTCGAGCCAATCTTAAAGATTTGGGCCCTGGCCGCTACGCAATTAAGGCGATCACTGATGCGGGTTCTGAGCGGGTAATTCGATTTGCCTTTGAACTCGCTCGCTCGCGTGGCCAAAAACGTAAAGTTACCTTGACCTCAAAATACAACATGTTGGCTAAGGCCGATGGGCACTTTCGAGACATCGGTTTTGAGGTTGCGAAAGACTACCCGGACATTACCTTTGAAACCTTCATCGTTGACGATTTTCTGTGCCGGATGATCACCCAGCCTCAAGCGCTTGATGTTGTTGTCACACCCAACCTTTACGGGGATATCCTGTCAGACGGGTCTGCGGGCCTAATGGGTGGCTTAGGGCTTGCGCCCTCCGGCTGTTATGGCGATAGCTACGCTTACTTTGAGTCCGCTCATGGGACCGCGCCAGATATTCAGGGCCAGAACATCATCAACCCGACCGCAACGATCCTATCAGCCGCGATGCTGATGACCTACTTGGGTTACTCAGAAGCTGCCCAGCGCCTTGAAGCGGCCATCGATCGGGTTTACGCAACAGGTCAAAGCCTCCCTGTTGACCAAGGCGGCAATACTTCAACATCTGAGTTCTTTGAGCGTATGGGAGATCTGCTGATCTAGAATCAGCGCGTCGCCGCTCGTCTGGCCTACCTGGACTGGACGGCTTTCAAAGCATACAGGACTGGGCCTATGGGGCAGAGATAACGCGAATCGTTGACGATTCGT
>CAJYBS010000027.1 GCA_913064795.1 uncultured Gammaproteobacteria bacterium | reverse complement strand
CAATCAACAATCGTCATTACAGTATCAGTTGCCGATCCCACAAAATTTGGGACCTGCTCGACCAAACTGAAGTGACGGGAGTGGCATCTGGTCGGGCAGGGTGCGAAACTCAGCGCATGATTACGACCCTCAAAACCCTTTTAACCGCTGTAGCCCTAACCCTCACAGGCTCACTGGTTCTCGTCGCTCAATCAGTACTTGCTCAGGAATCATCCCAGACCCACGACCTGATCCTCCAAACCGGGACCTCGGCGACTCTGACATTAAGTGCCCTCGACCGAGCGCCCCGGGGCATCGTTGTTATGATTCATGGCTGGTCAGGTCAAAAAGATGAGGTCGGCGGTTTGTTCAAACGCCAGGCTGAAGCGCTGGCCCAACAAGGTTTGTACTCACTGCGAATGGATATCCGCGGTGAAAGCGAGCGAGAAAAAAGCGGTTTTCGGCTCACCAGCACCTTTAAAAGTCGGATCAATGACGCCTTGGCAGGCGCTGACTGGGCCGCCAAAACCTACCCGGACCTACCCATCGGACTACTCGGTTTTAGCTATGGGGGGGCAACTGCTATGGCATTGATCGGGAAAGCACCAGAGCGATACCAATCCGTCGTGTTTTGGTCAACGATCATTAATCCCAGCGAAATCATCACCGATGACCCCAAGGGTGGGCCTTTTCGGGCAGCCATCGAACACGGGGAAGGTTATGTTGAGGCCTTTACACGTCTGACCATCACCCGAGAACACGTGCTAGGCATGATCGGCTACAACCCTCTAGACGGGCTCAAACACTATTCCGGGGCGCTCCTCAGCATTCGTGGATCGCTTGATTCCGTGCCCCGGCACGATCCCCGCATTTTAAAAGCTGCAGGGCAGGCCGCTGGGGAATACCGGATTATCCATGGTGCGGATCACCTCTTTAACGTCTTTGACCCCGGAGCCAACTTCGATCTCCGCCTCATTCGCCAAACCACCCGGTGGTTCGAAGATACACTCTAGACCAAGCCGAGCAAAATCAATCAGGCGGTTCGACTACCCTGATATCGAAACGTCGGAAAAGCGGATGCTCGGCATTAATGCTGATCGCTCCCAATTCCAATGCTGTTCTGCACCAATCAAATCGATGCGCGACAGCATGTCATAGAAATTCCCGGCAACCGTGATACCCCGTACCGCTTGCACTCGCTCACCGTCCTCGCACAAAAACCCCGAGGCGCCAAAACTGAACTCTCCAGAAATTGGATTCGCTCCAGAATGCATCCCTGTGAGGTCGGTGATCAAAACGGTTCGGCCTGCAGTGAGCTCTGTTTGTTCTGCATCACCGCCCACAAGCTCAAGCTGATGCAAACCGACGCCTAGGGTTGATCGCGGGCCTCGGGTTCCGTGCCCTGTGCTTTGCAAGCCGAAATGCGATCCCGTCATGCTGTTGTGAACCAGAGACGTCAGCTGACCTTCTTCAATTAGGTTAAGGTTCTGAGTGGGAGTCCCTTCGTCATCAAACAGAGCATAGCCAAAACCAGTGGTCGCTAGCGGGTTATCCCGCAGGGTCAGGCGCGGATCGGCAATCATCGATCCGATTTTATCGCGCATGGGATTGACGCCGTCTTTTGCTGACTTTCCTGAAAACATCATCGCAAAAACCTGGAACAAAGAGGGCAGCATCTCTGCATCAAACATCACGTCATAACGACCACTCGCTATCTCTTTACCCGCCAACATGTCCAAGGCATTTTGATAGACCGAATCAACGAGCCGGCTCGCTTGAAGTTCGGAAAACTGCCTGGATACTTGGCCCAGACCTTCCATCGCATTATTTTCGCCTTCTTCTAACAAGGCGTAGGCAAAACACGCCGTCGACCGAGACCTTGAGAGGGCGGAGAGCCCGGCAGTAGAAAAGAGTTGTCGCTCACCAAGACCGTCTTGGACCCCATTATAAGGCACATTTTTAACCTTCGGTTTCGAAGCTAAACGGGCCTCGATCTCTAACGCAAGATCGATCTTCGCATCAATCGAAGCAGTGTCATCCGGACATAACAGCGCGTCATCGGTCTTGAGTTGCGCCGTATTCGGCAGGATCTTCTCATTGGGTTCAACAGCAGCATAACTAGCGTTTTGAAGCGCTTGCTGGACCAGGGCCTGCAGCGATTCTGGATCCGCCGCCTCGCTGTAAGCTGTCCCAACCCTTCCATCTTTAATCACCCTCAACCCAAAGACCTGGCTCGATGTCACCTTATGCTCTTCTAACTCACCATCCTTCGCTTTCAAAGACAGCGCTTGGCCCTGATCGATGATGAGGTCACCCTCAGCCCCTGCCTCTCGAACTCGGGTCAAAATTTGATCTGCCTCATCCCGCGCCAACATCAGCCTTGACCTCCCACCAAAATATCATCGACCTTCAGGGTTGCTTGCCCTACGGAGGTTGGAACCGCGCCTGAAACTGAGCCGCACATCCCGCAGGCCAAGGAGAAATCCCGTCCCACCATGGAAATTTCTTTTAATACAGCAGGCCCTGTACTGATCAGAGTAGCTGCTTTGACGGGATACTGGATCTTACCGTCTTCCACGTAATAGCCTTCTGTAACGGCAAAATTAAACTCCCCGGTTCCAGGCTGAACCGAACCGCCGCCCATCTGCGCCGCGAAAATCCCGCGGTCAATCGAGCCAATCATATCGTCAAAATCGGCATCTCCCGGCTCAATAAAGGTATTACGCATCCGGGATGCCGGAGCATATTTGTAAGACTCCCGACGTCCCGACCCGGTTCGGTCAAACCCAGTTTGCTCAGCACCCATTCGATCGACCAAGAAGCTGGTCAGGCGACCCTCTTTAATCAACTGCGTTCGCTGAGTCTCCATGCCTTCGTCGTCAATGTTGATCGAGCCCCATTCGTTCACCATCGTCCCATCATCCACGGCGCTGACGGCTTCATTGGCGATCATCTCTCCCATCTTGTCATGAAACACCGAAGCCTTCTTAGCCACGGAGGTGGTCTCAAGTAGGTGCCCGCAGGCTTCATGAAAAATAACGCCGCCAAAACCGTTACCGATGACCACCGGCATTCGTCCCGAGGGACAGGCCTTAGCGCCTAAATTTACTACTGCCTGGCGAGCCGCTTCATCGCCGGTCTTTTTTGGATCTACATGTTCTCGAATTTCCCAACCGAGGAGCCCACCGTCGCTCCACATGCCGGTCGCTTGCTCTTGTCCATCCGCAGCGATCGCTGTCAACGTCGCGCGAACATAGTTTCTCACATCCCGGGTATGACACCCTTCGCTGTTAAAAATCTCAACGTGCTGTTCCTTTTGCCGACACATTCCTCGAGTCTGAGATATTAAGTTGCTCGCTGCTCTGGCAGCACTGTCTGACGCCAAGAGATAAGCCACTTTACTTTCAACATCGGCATCAAGGGATAAGGTTCGCGTCGCGGGGTGACGCTCCTCAGGGCTCGAGAAATCAAAAGCAACGAGTCCCAACCTGGGATCTCGTTGGTCCTTGGCCGCCAGCTCTATCATGATGCGCTTGAGCTCGTCGGCGGCGGTCTTATTGGTGTAGCCGTAAAGCACCTTTGCGCCGAAAACAAGCCGAAGACCAATACCAAAATCAATGCCTGATTCGACGGCTTGAACCTGGCTACTCAGGGTGTTAACCGCACTGGTCAAGCTACGCTCAACGAAAACCTCGGCAAAGTCGGCGCCCAATGACAATCCATGGTCGATGACGGTTTCGGCAGTATTGAGTTCTAACATCGTTTTTCTCGCTCCGTAAGTTCAGGCAGTATAACGCTTTGCGCTTGCTGGGTGACCCACTTCTAAGAGTTATCCCCTTTGTCACTGAAGTTTGCGCAGCCTCTCTGATGATAAGTTCCGACATTTCGGGCTGTTTATTCCCTCAGGGCTGTTTATTCGCTCAGGGCTGTTTATTCGCTCAGGGCTGTTTATTCGCTCAGGGCTGTTTCCCCTTGGCAGTTCTACGAACTGAACCTTCTTTTTGGCTGAAGCTGTTGACCCACCGCAGTCGGCGCTCTAAGTTGAACACAATCCTATAAACTCGGCTGATCGCGCCCTGAACTGGCGTTGGTCTCAACCGCCCCACAGTGAGGACGCCATGAGCGAACGAATCGATGTCTATCTGGTCTGCAATGCGAAATATCATGACACTAATTTTGCCCGCCTTGAGTTACTCAAACTTCTCGCAGAGCAGGAAGACGTTTGGGTGCGCGTATCAGATAGTTACCGCGACATCGACGCCATCTCTCGATCAAAGTTACTGATTACCTATACCTGTGATCTATGCCCGACGGATGCCGAGCAAGACGGGCTTGAAGCCTTTTTGAAGCAAGGCGGACGATGGCTTGCATTGCACGGCACCAACGCCCTTGTAGAACTCAAAAATGGCAAAGCATCTACGCCAGACAAAGCACCTAAACTGATGCAGCTCCTCGGTTCTCGGTTCGTCGCGCACCCTGCAGTCCAAACCTTCAATGTCTCTGTGAGCGAGCCTGAGCACCCCCTCGTCCAGGGCCTAGAGAATTTTGAGATCGAGGATGAGCCCTACTACTGCGAATTCTTTAATGAACCCACGGTATTGCTCGAAGCAGATTACACGACTCCTTCTAGCGGCTACGAGCGATCCTCTTTCGGCACCGATCGCGACAGTCAACCTCAAATGTATTTACATTCGGTCGGCGACGGTGAAGTGCTTTACCTTATGCTGGGTCACTGCACCGGAAAATATGATATGCAGCCCCTAATGGATATTGCGCCCATCAGTCGGTGCGCTTGGAACTATCCAGTGTTCTATGACTTGCTGCGACGATCGATCGCTTGGGGCATTCGATCCTAGGACACGACACAGGCGCCCTCTCAGGTTCTTGCTGAAGCGAGCGCATCAAAGCGCAGTGTCACTGCAACGGCTCATCCACCAGGTTACCTGAAGCGTCTCGAATCTCCGGACCACGAACCCGAACTTTACCATCCCCAAAAGGCGCATCTCGATCGTGGAGGGCCGCTCGCAACCCCTCGGATTGAATTTGCTTAAAAACGTTTCGGGCCGCTTGGGTCGTATGGGCTCTAGCATCGTTCTCCGCGGCCAGGCGCTGCAATGTACCGGCGCCCATGAGCTCCATTCCAAGATTAATGGTGCGCTTATTCGCAGCCAGCATCTCGGCATCGATGTGGCTCAGCCGGTCCGCAAGCTGCTCGACCTCGGTCTCCAGATGCGCATCCGGTACACTTTTAAGCACTAAACCAATCTCAGCGGCATCCTGACCAGAGAGCGTATCCCCCGTTAACAGCAAACGCTTAGCCCACTGAGGGCCACAGTGATACAGCCACATTTGATTCGGCGCCGCTCCCATATTGCGGAGCGCCGAGTAGCCGATGCGCGCAGAATCAGCACAAATTAGCATATCGCAGTACAGCGCCAGATCGGTGCCCCCGGCGTAACAGTGACCATGAATTTGGGCAATGGTGGGTTTATGCATTTCAAAAAGCGTCCGAAGACTGCGCTGAAAGCGCTCGATGTGCCAAGCATCATCATCCATCCCCCGCCCAGCTCGTCGCTCAACGCCATCGGCTGTCTCCGATCGTGAGGGCGTTAGGTCATACCCCGCACAAAACGAGCGACCAGCGCCCTTGAGTATGACGCAGTGCACCGACTTATCATCGTCGGCTTCCCAAAGCGCATCCCTCAGCGACTCGACCAGTTCGATCGACAGCGCGTTGCGTTTATCAGGCCGATTTAAGGTAATCCGGGCTCTGCCTTGATCAACTTCATAGAGAATGTGGTCACTCAATTTTGCCATGTGCCCGCTCCGATCATTTTGACCTTACCTTACTCCAGCGCATCGGCCTTCTAAACCTTTTAATTTGTATCCCACAAGCACTGTTCATCGCCAAGGCGCCAACCTCTTTTGTAGCGAAGCGCCGGGCGGTGATTCTTCTCAGCAGCCGATGCCGATAAATAACCCTGTGATCCGATTAAAACGACTCGCCATGAGGTTTTGGCTATTGATCATCATGAGGGAAAATAGCTTACAACGACCCGACTCTATCGACGGACAACATCTAGGCAGTCATGCATCCAACCCGCTTAATCGACTGAAAACCCGAACGACAAGGGCGCGTCAACTTAGATAGTCAAAAACCTCTAGGTCCTCTGAGGTCGCAGACTGTCGCGCGATGGTTTCCTTGATCCAAGCGTAAGCCTTGGGATTGCTCACATCCAGAGTCCCGCCCACCACGGTGGTATAGACCCAGTTATACAAAACGCTGGCCCGGTAAGCCTGAAATGCCGCCTCGAACGTCAAGCCTGGCACACCGAGCGCCGTTAGCCCTTCAACATAGCGAGCGATTAACTGGCTCTCGTGATCACGCCTCACGGAAGTTTGTGTACTCTGACCCAGAAAGAGTGCCACATCGTTCATGCCTTGGGCGCGAAGCGGCCCCTGCCAGTCAATGACGACGACCCCGTCGTGACCTGGCTGCACGCCGTAGAGTAAGTTTTCCATCCGAAAATCCCCGTGACACAGCGTCACGGGCCCCGCGTTCATCATGGCCTGTAACCGGGGGATCCCGGCAAGAAATTCATCCAACCGATTCAGATAGGTTTGATTAATAACCGGTTCAAAGCGCTCGATCATCACCGGCGCGCCAATATTGGAAAATTGCACCATGTTGTCAGCGTGAAAACTGTCCGCAATATGCGGTACCCAATCGAGATCAGCGACCCGATCCCAAAATGGCGCATGTAATTTGACCAGCGCATCAATTGCAAGCTCACTTTGTTTGAGATCGGCACCGATAACTTGACTGCCAACCTCATAGTCGGAGAGATCCTCCATTAATATTAAGAGCCGATCCCCTTGGTTGCCGACATAATAGGTATCAGGAATTCGCAATTCGGTTTGGCTGGCCAGTTCAGACATAAATCGCGCTTCCCGTTCATTCAGCCTGTAGCTCATCGAAATTTCACGATTCGTTGGGTTTTGAGACGAAAATTTAGCCACCAAGTGCCTCGGTGCGGACGAAGCCTCCCCATTGTACTCAAGGGAGAGCCCAGCGATTTCGGCCATCATCCCCGTGCCGTCACCGATGGTGGTCAGCGCTACAGAAGCCACCGTTTCAGCCTCGGGCAAGTAACCCTGCGCCCGGAACAACTCGGTCAGAAACTTGGGCGTAAAGCCCAGAGGAAGTTCGGGAATTTCCATTATTTACGCTCCTTAGGCGATAAAAACCACAACCCTTGAGGGCCTTCAAATTGCATCCTGCCCTATCAAGCTCACGAAAGCAGCGCTCTTTGGGACAGCCTTAAACGCTACAACGCTTTCACATCGATCCTCATCGGCCGCCATCGACCTGTACAACCTTGCCGGCAAGCCCGGGATTCAGTCGGACCAAAAAATCCGCTAGAGCGACGAGCCGCCACCGACAGGGAGAATAGCACCTGTGCTGCCGCCGCCCCCATCACGGGATAAGTAGCGCGCTAGCCCCGCGACTCCCTCAACTGTATTTAGCCGCTTAATGGCAGACTCTTGGGCATAAGTCTCCTTAAATGCTTCATAGGTTAATCCCATGGTTTCGGCCGCAGCCGGTCCCGAGGTCAGCATCAAATCAGTCTCGACGGCGCCCGGGCTGATGGCATTAACCGTGATGCCAGATTCTCCATACTCAAAAGCGGCTGCTTTAGTAAAACCATTCATCGCGTGTTTAAAGGTGATGTAATGCGACACGTTTTGCTTATTGGCTTGGCTACCTTCCACTGAGGAAATATTAATAATCCGCCCCCAGCCACGATCCAGCATGTCGGGCAACGCACGACGGGTTGCCCAAAAGCAGGAATCAAGAATCCAGGTGCTGGCTTCCTGCCATGCCGCTTCACTGAGTTCGTGAATCGGCGCGAAGCCCGACGACCCGCCCGCATTATTAACCAGAATATCAATGCGACCCAGTTGGCGGATGGTTTCATCCACAATCCCCTCGACCGCATCTTGATTGGTGACGTCTCCCGCCAAAAAAATCGCTTCGCTGCCGCAATCCCATTCCTTGAGGGTCGCCGCACCTTTTTCCGGTGAACGTCCGTTAATGGCGACTCGCGCCCCTGCCTCGAGAAACGATTCAGCGATCCCGCGCCCAATCCCCCGAGTGCCCCCGGTAATCAAAGCAACCTTCCCTTCTAGCTCACGCATCCTACAACTCCTCACGTTTGACCGCATAAGACTAACCTTACGCATCTTGGCAGCAACCTAAAAGCAACGAAACCTTAAAAACACATCCAGGGCTCTTTGCTGACTTCATCGATCAAACTCGAGCTCAGCCCGGCTGGAGTATTGGCGCTTTAGCTGTAATCATGGCGACAGGCCGATAGGCTCAGCAATTAATGCTTTAGCACTGCAGCAAGGGACCCATGAAGACAAATCCTCGAAACATTCTCTTGATCACCACGGATCAAATGCGCTTTGACGCCCTGGGATGTAATGGCGGGCAGGTTGCAAGGACGCCCAATATCGACCACTTAGCAGCAACTGGGATCAACTATTCCCGCGCTCACAATCAGAATGTGGTTTGCATGCCGGCGCGAGCCACAATCGTCACCGGCCAACACGTCGCCTCCCACGGCGTCTGGATGAACGGCGTCGCTCTCCCAGAGAATCAAGCCACCGTTGCGCATCACCTTAAGGCGAATGGCTACCAGACTGCGCTGTTGGGTAAAGCGCATTTTGAACCCTGGCTTGGAGACCCCGCGGATTTTTTTGAGAACCGAATGGCTGAAGCGGGCAGCACCGGTCCACATCGCGGCTTCGATCACATGGAGCTGGCGAATCACTTTTTCGAGGGACACTCGCACTACGATCACTGGATGAAGAACCACCCCGATTACAAAGCGCGTTTCTATCCCATGGTCACTGATCGAGGGCAGAACACAATCGGAAAAGGCGAGACCGGGGCGCTTCAGGTTTGGCCTATGGATGTTCCAACCGAGCTTTATCACACTCACTGGGTTGCCGAGCGCACCATCGATTGGCTCTCAGGGATTGATCAAGATCCCTTCTTTTGCTGGATGAGTTTCCCAGATCCTCACCATCCATGGGACATCCCGGCCAATGAAAAAACCCGACTCGATTGGCGTAACGTGCCCTTGCCACATCTTTACCGGGAAACACACGCAGCGCGTTTAGCCCTGCTGAAGCAAAAACCAAAACATTGGCTGGGCTACTATGAGGGTAGCCTTTGGAGCAACCTTGAGTCTCCAAGAGATTTCGTCCCCGCTGATCTCACAACAGATCAAATCAAAGAAATTAATGCCTACACCCATATTGAGAACGAACTCATTGATGAGGCGATTGGACGCGTCATTGACTGGCTGGAATCCAAAAACCTGATGGAAACCACCGATATCTTTTTTACCACCGATCATGGTGAGCTTCAGGGTGACTTTGGATTGCTGTTTAAAGGCCCCTATCACGTCGACGCACTGATGCGCCTCCCTTTTATCTGGAAACCAGCTGGCTGCGCCGATGTGTCAGCGGCGTCGATTGACGCTCCGGTAGGTCATCTCGACTTGGCACCTACTTTTTGCGACATTGCGGGTATTCAAACGCCAGACTACTGTGAGGGACAGCCATTACCCCTCAGCATTGATGATGCGGCACAACAACCTAGGGATTCGATCCTGACGGAATGGGACTCTGAACATGGCCCCATCACAATGCACCTCAAGAGCATCTATCGCGCCGATGGTTGGTTGATGACCTGCTACGGTCCCAGCCATCTCTACGACGGCTCAGAAGGAGAACTCTATAATATGACCGAAGACCCTGATCAAACCGTCAATCTTTGGGATGATCCAGAACGACAGGCCGTTAAGACCGATCTTCGGGAGCAGCTATTTGAATCCCTCCCGGCACCAAGGTCCCCGGCCCTGCCCCGAGTCGCGCCGGTTTAAGCCGTTGGTTTAAGCCGCTGGTTTAGGCGGATTGCTTTAAAACAGGCCTTCTATTTCTCCCTCAGAATTGAGGTGAATATCATTGGCCGCCGGTTTTCGGGGAAGGCCGGGCATCGTCATAATCTCCCCGCAAATCACCACGATAAATCCTGCACCGTTGGCGAGGCGTCCCTCTCGAATCGGCACCGTATGGTGGCTCGGCGCCCCTCGTAAACTAGGATCCG
>CAJYBS010000026.1 GCA_913064795.1 uncultured Gammaproteobacteria bacterium | reverse complement strand
GCCGGCGGCCCCATCTCGACCCTCACCCGAGATCAAATTCAGCCAACACTCGACGTGAGCTTTATTGGCGCACTTCTTTTCTTTAGATATGCAGCTGGCGCCATGACTGATGGCGGCTCAGTGATCACAATTTCATCGTTAACCGCGCGTCTCCCTGGCCCAGGCCTTGCGGTCTATGCTGCCGCCCGGGCCGGGATCGATTACGCAATTAAGGTTGCAGCACTTGAATACGGTCCTCAAAAAATTCGCTTTAATAGTATTGCGGCAGGGCTGATTCAAACGGATATGACGGATGCGATGTTCACCGGCAGCGATCCCGAAACCCGCTTTCTACCCCATATACCCCTTGGCAGGATGGGAACCACTGATGATATTGCTGAGACAGCACTTTGGCTGGCGGACTGCGAGACTTCAGGGTTTATCAATGGCCAACTCATCGATGTTTCTGGCGGACAACAAAATGGCAAGTTGCCTTAATGTGTCTTAACCCGCACTCCAGTGTCCAACACCAAGAAAAGGGCTGACCATGACAACCATTATCGCTCACATTACGATTAAAGAAGGTTCAGAGGCGCAATTCGAATCGATTATGGAGGACATGGTGGCTAGGACCCTGGCCGAAGAATCCGGCGTATTGCGCTATGAGTACTTTAAGGGTCAGGCAACCAACTTTTATTATTGTCTGCTGTCCTTTAAAGACAAATGGGCCTTCTATGATCATCAAAACTCAGACCATCATGAAGGCCACGACTTTGGCGCTGTGATCGAACACATCCATCTAGAATATGTTGATCCGGTCTCCAACGCGAATCCGCTACCTAAGACCGTAGATGCACCACTCGAGTCCCATCATGATGAGCGCCTGCAGCGCGCGGCGGCGCTGTATCCGCTGACCATCGCCGGCTGGTGGGCAGGTAGACGCTAGCGGTTCACTCCCACTTTTAATCGATTCATAAAGGACACACCATGACACCCACAGAAACTGTTGAAATGTTTATTGACGCTTGGAATCAAATGGATTGGGACAAGGTCATTGGTTTGCTTGATGAGGCGGTGGTCTATCACAACATTCCGATGGAAAAGCTCGAAGGCAAAGCCGCAGCAGAATCATTCATTCGAGGCATGCAGGCGGACGCTGTTGATTGGATTACCCTCAACATCGCAGCGTCGGGCAATATCGTGCTGACCGAGCGCATCGATAATTTTGATATGAAGTCCGGCAACAAGGTCTCCGTCCCGGTCATGGGCACCTTCGAAATTAAGGATGGAAAAATCATTGCTTGGCGCGATTATTTTGATCTGAATACTTTTGTCTCCCAGATGAGCTAAAACCGATTAACGTCGCTTAGCCCAACTCGCGGATCGCAATTCCTAGGCTTATGACCTAGAGTTTTTCGTCCCTCAGGGGGCCATAATATGCTTGACCTAAGCTAAAGGCATCATTGACAATCCCTAGACAATTAATTTGGGGGGAAACCAATGAACGTCAGTCGAATCGCAGCGGTTATCGCTGTCATCAGTGCACCCATCACAGCACCCATCGTGCTGGCAGAAGAGTCGAATCGGGCCATGGAAGAGGTCGTTGTTACTTCCCGCCGCAAAGACGAATCTGTTCAAGATGTCCCGCTTTCGGTTACCGCTTTTGGCCAGGAGGCAATCGATCAAATCAAGCCCACCACTTTGCGCGATTTTGATGGCCTAGTTCCTAATGTCTATATCGGCATGAATACCGCAGGACCCGGCGCTAGTGCGCTCTATATTCGAGGTGTGGGTTATGCCGACATCGAAAAAACCCAAAGCCCTCAGGTGGGGGTCATCGTTGATGGCATTCAGATGGGTTCGAGCACCGGCCAATTGATCGACGTCTTCGACGTTGAGTCGATTGAAGTTAACCGAGGACCACAAGGGGTGCTGTTTGGAAAGAACACCATTGGCGGCAATATCGTGGTTAACAGAGTCAAGCCCCAGTTCAATGAATTCGGAGCAAAGTTCAGCATTGAAAGCGGCAACTATAACTCTCAAATCATGAAAGCTCGCGTCAATATCCCTTTGATTGACGACACCCTCGCGCTTAAATTTGGCGCCATTGATCGAGAGCGAGATGGCTTTTATGACAACGTCAATCTCAATCGAACGGCGGGCGACGTTGACTTCTCTTCCCAAACTGCAGCGATCGCATGGGCACCCAGCGATACGCTCGAGGTGGTCTTGACCTATGATCATATCGGGGATCGGTCCCAGACCTTGCCGCAAGATCCGCGGTTTGATGGCGATAACCGATTCGTTAACCGGGCCGACAAGGTCGAGCCTACTCGATACGACGTCAACCAAATGAGTCTTCGATTGGATTGGGATATATCCGATTCCATGAGCCTCCACTATGCAGGCGGAAAATCTGACGGCCATGACATCGTTAACCAAGATTTCGATGGTGGTGATATCAATGGCGCAGCGATTCCATTTGCGCAGCTGCATACGCTTAGAGATCAAATGTACGAGATCAGGACACATGAGTTACGACTGGATGTTGAGATCAATGATCAGCTTTCTGCGATGGTCGGCTACTACGACTTTGGTTCTGATCTCGAATTCAGGCAAGACACCAACAACATTCTACAGCTCCCTAACTTTGCTATATTCGGTGCCGATGTTCCTTGTGCAGCAGCGGGCTTTAGAAGCAACGCGACACCGGGTCTTGAAAGTTTTTGTCAGTTTCCGAACGCGCGCAGCACTCAGCTTGCTGGAGAGACTGTGGACTCGAGCGCCTGGTTTGCTTCGATCACTTTTGCGCCCACCGATGATCTGGAAATAACCCTCGGAGCCCGGGCGATCGATGAGTCTAAACAAGCCTTCAACAGCTACTTCGATTACAGCACCGGGACCTACGACGACCGATCCGTCACGGGGTATAACGAGCACGATTTTCGGGCCTACCCTATGACACCGGGTTCCGCTTATGTGACGCCTGGAAAATCATGGTCTGATACCATCGTGACAGCCTCAGCAAGTTATCGCATCAGCGATATGTCTCTGGCGTATCTCAATTACTCTGAAGGCTTCCGAAGTGGCGGCTTTAGCATCCGTAATGCATCCGGCGCAGCCACTGCTGGCTACGATCCAGAATCGGCCGACCAGCTTGAAATCGGCATAAAAAACGATCTGCTCGACTCCAAGCTGCGATTGAACCTTGCCTACTATGTTCTCAACCGTGAGTCCGCTCAGTTCTCCTCGATCATCACCTTACCACCCGGGTCAATCCCAGGTACCACGACGCTGATCAACAATGGCGGAGAGAGCGAATCGAAGGGCTGGGAGCTTGAGGGACAGTGGTTCTTCACAGACAATCTGCGTCTTGTCTTCAATTACGGAACCATCGATGTCACCAACAGCGCATTTACCCTCCCCTGTGACGTCGTTGATGGTTGTGTCACCGCGACGGTTGGCGTTTTGGATCCGGCTGGGACTTTGCGTAATCTTGGGGGCGGCTCTGATTCAAGACAGCCAGAGGATAGCCTGTCGGTGAGCCTGGCGTACGATCAGGAAATGGGGGCAGGTTTCTTGGGCGCGAACATTGGCTACAAGACCGTTGGCGATTTCCTGCTGGTAAACACCGGTGGCGGCGCCGATCAGCGTCTCTATGAGGGCGGCTACTCACAACTGGATGCCCGAGTGGCCTACAGTTGGGAGATGTCCAATGGCAACCAAGTTGCGATCACAGCATTTGGCAAGAATCTGACCGATGAGGAATTCAAGGAACATGCCCTATTCCTCGGGGGCCCGACAACGGGTTTCCAGGGTTGGGGTGCCCCGCGTACCTACGCTGTCGAACTGGTCTGGGAAATGTAGTTCCCAACCCACTTAACGCTTAAAAAAGCGGGCCCTGGCCTGCTTTTTTTTGTCTTCACTCCCCAGGTTATGGGGGTGAAAGTGATTTACCCCATCAATGGTTTAAGAACAAAGCGTATACGTCGCATTTCGGTAAGCGACAAAAAAGTCATCATTGACTGTTTTTTATGTTTTTCGATACTCTTAGCGCTGAACAGCCTATTCTGCGGTGCGCTGGCGCCGTTATTCAGGCATGATCAAGACATCGCAGCATTATTGAGACGCCTGGAGCCCTGTCATGACCCAATCGACACACAAAACATTTTGCCGCTTTTGTCATGCCTATTGCGCCATTGAGGTCGACGTCGAAAATGATCAGCCGGTTGCAGTCCGAGGAGATACCAGCGACCCCATTTACGGCGGTTACACCTGCATCAAAGGCCGACAACTGCCTGAGCAATTCGCAACGCCAAAGCGTTTACGCGAAACTCTGAAACGAGGACCCGGGGGAGACTTTGCCCCCATTGATGTTGATCAAGCCATGGACGAAATTTCAGATCAGATACAACGCATCATTGCCGAACATGGCCCACGCAGTGTTGCCACTTATGTCGGCTCCTATGGCTATCAAAATTCAGCAGCGCTGCATGTTGCTAAAGCCTGGCACAAGCGCGTTGGATCACCCTCCTACTATACGTCTGTCACGATTGATCAACCCCACCGAAAGATCGCGCAATCGCAATTTGGAACCTGGGCGGGAGGCACACATGCATTTACCGGTGCGGATGTTTGCATGATGATCGGAAACAACCCCGTCGTTTCACAATACACGCCCTTTGGCGGACCGCCACCGTTCAGTCCTTACGCACGAATCCGGGATGAAATGAAACGAGGAATGAAAGTCATTGTCGCCGACCCTAGACGCACCGAGGTCGCCAATCGAGCAAGCCTGCATTTGCAAGTTAATCCCGCCGAAGACCCTACCTTACTGTCGGCATTCATCCGTTATGTGCTGACGGAAAACCTCTATGACGCACAATTTTGCGCTGAGCATGTCGAAGATCTTGAAGGCCTACGGGCTTTGGTTGAGCCCTTTACGCCCAGCTATGCCGCAACTCGATGTGCTATTTCTGAAGATGACCTAATCAAAGCCGCCCAAATGTTTGGGGAGGCCAAGCGCGGCGTTGCCGTCACAGGCACAGGTCCGAATATGTCGCCCCGAGGAATTTTGACTGAACATTTGATCTGCTGTTTGAATACGATCTGTGGTCGTGTAAACAAAGTTGGAGAGCGGGTGCCTAACCCGGGCGTCCTCCAAACCCCGAGAGCGCGTGAGGCGGAGGTTATCGCAGCCGACCCGGCCTACGGCAAGGGTCCCTGGTCTCGGGTCAGAGGTCTGGGGGAAATTATTGGAGAGATGCCAACCGCTGCCTTGAATGATGAAATCTTACTCGAGGGCGAAGGCCAAATTAAGGCCCTGATCTGTCTTGGCGGCAATCCAGTCGTCGCGTTCCCTGATCAAGATAAGACAGTTCGCGCGATGAAGGCCCTCGATTTACTGGTTTGCGTTGACTTGTATCAATCTGCAACCGCCAAACTCGCTGATTATATCGTCGCGCCGACCTTGAGCCTTGAGCGAGACGACGTCACCATGCTCACAGACACCTGGTACGACCAACCCTACTGCCATTACACCAAAGCGGTATTACCCAGAAATCCCCAGAGCCGTGAGGAATGGGAAATTTATTGGGAGCTTTCTCATCGTTCGGGCTTGGCACTCGAGCTTCCCGGAGGCCGTCTGGACACCCAAGTGAGACCCACCAAGTTTGATGTGCTCGAGTTGCTGACGCCTAATGCGAGCGTCCCGCTCAGTGAAATCGCAACAAAAGGTCACGGTCACATTTTCAGTGACGTACAGGTCACGGTGTCGGAACCCGAGATTAAGAAAGCGCACCGCTTTCAGTTACTGCCCGCAGACATCTCTGAGCAGCTTCAAGCGGTCATTGGTGAAACCTATTGGCAACAGCCCACCAATGAAGATGACGGTACCGTTTACTCGCATCTGTTAATCAGCCGCAGACTGAAACATGTCTTTAACTCCTCGGGACAGCAGCTCGAGGGCTTACGAAAAAAGGGAACCACCAATCCAGCCTACATTCATCCCGATGATCTTGCCGCACTAAAGCTGAGCTCGGGGGATCTCGTAGAAATTGAGTCAGCTGCGGGAACACTTCTAGGCATTGTCGAGGCCGCCGAAGATATCAAACCCGGCGTCATCTCGATGGCACATGCTTGGGGAGATCTTCCCGACAATGGGGGTGAAGTCAGAACTCAGGGCTCGAGCACCAATCGTCTGGTGGACGATGACCGAACCTATAACCCAATCACTGGCATGCCAAGAATGAGTGCCATACCCGTTAACCTTCGAGCCGTAGCGGAGGCGGTGGCTTAATCATGACAACATTTGCTAAAACCATCGCCGCGGAGCGGCCATCAGAAATTGCCCTCAGAGATCCACGCCAGGCTTTAACCTGGCTCGAAGTTGACGACCAACTCAACCGAGCGGCCAACGCAATTCGCTCGGCTGAGCTCGGACCAGAACGACGAATTGCCGTTTTTGCAGAAAACGGCGTGGAAACGGCGATCGCCAATTTGGGTGGACTGATCGGGGGGGCATCCGTTGTTCCCGTGAACTTTCACCTGACGGCCGAGGAAGTCGCTTATATCTTGAGTGATTCTGATAGCCGCATGCTTTTTGTAGGCCCAGAAACAGCTGAGCGGGGTCTTGCCGCAGCCCAACAAGCGGGCATCAGTGCCGTGGTTGGATGGCGCTGTGAGGAAGCGACTTTGGTGAACTGGGACTCATGGCTGGAGGAAAGCTCGGGTACAGAGCCCGACACCAGCATCAAACCTCGGCCCAACCTGCTCTATACCTCAGGAACCACAGGTCGACCGAAAGGTACACATTTACCACCGACGATGTTTGCCGGCGGCGACACCGTTGAGGCGCACTTAGAGAACTTAAAACTCAACCCCCTGGCAACCCTTGGACCCCACCTCGTGGTGGGGCCGATGTATCACACCGGTCCTCTGAGCGGGGCCCGATTACTCGCCGCAGGCGCACCTTCGGTGATTCTGACAAAGTTTGATGCTGAAAACACGCTAAAAGCCATCGCCGAGTTCAAGACTACCTCGACCATCATGGTACCCACACACTTTGTGAGACTGCTGGCGCTCGATCCGGATGTTAAAGCGCAATACGATGTTTCCAGTATGATTCGAGTCAGTCATACCGGCTCAAAGTGTCCGGTTGACATTAAACGCGGCATGATTGAGTGGTGGGGACCGATTTTTACCGATGCCTATGGTGCAAGCGAGGTGGGTACCACCTGCATGATCACCTCAGAGGAATGGCTAGAACACCCAGGCTCAGTAGGACGCAGCGTTCCTCCTTTTACCGCCAAAATCTTAGATGAGGCCGGACAACCCGTTCCAGCCAACACTGAGGGACAGCTGTATTTCGAAGACGCCACAGGACGCGGTGTGGTCTATCACAATGATCCAGAAAAATCAGCAGCGGCGCATATTGCTCCTGGGGTTTTTACTTTGGGTGAAATCGCCTATATGGATGAGGACGGTTACGTCTACATCACCGATCGCTTCAGCGACATGATCGTCTCGGGTGGCGTGAACATTTACCCTGCAGAAGCCGAACAAGTGCTGATCGACCATCCTGATATTCTCGATGTCGCCTGTATTGGCATTCCTCATCCGGAAATGGGTGAAGAGCTCAAGGCCATGGTCATCCTTAAAGACAACAGAGAGGATGCTGAAGCCGCAGCCATCATTGCGTTTTGTCGGTCGAAGCTCTCCCACTACAAATGTCCTAGGACCGTCGACTTTGTCGATGACTTAGGCCGCAACACCATGGGTAAGATCAACAAAAGAAAATTAAGAGCGCCGTTTTGGGAGGGCCACACAGATTGAATCATCGACATCTGATGTTCATCCGGCACGGCGAAACCCAGGCGAATCAGCAACAGCTGGCCTACGGCGTTACCGAGTCGCCGCTTAATGAAAAAGGGATCGGCCAAGCCCAGGCAACAGGAAAACGGCTGGCCGCATGGCCTACGACCTACGATCGGATTCTTAGCAGCCCTCTATCCCGCGCACTGGAGACTGCGAAGTGGGTTAACGCTGGCCTGGATCTGCCCCTCAAAATAGAGCCGGGCCTCATTGAGTGCGATCTCGGTGACTGGGAGGGCATCACTTACCAGCCAATGCATGACTATGGGTATGCAGTCAAATCTATTAAAGATGACGCTTTTGAGGGACACGGCGGGGAGAGCCCCAATACCGTTTATGCCCGAGTCGAGGCAGCTTTGACAAAAACGCTGAGTCGTTACCCCAATGAAAACATTATCTGCGTGAGCCACGGCAGCGCCATTGCTCACGGCATGGCATGGCTCATGAAAACACGACCGAAATTTGGCTACCAATACTTGATGCACAATGGGGCGATCACAGAAGTTAGGCTCGATCCAGAACCCAGTGTGCTAACGCTGAACGATTACGGCCATCTCGACGAAGTACTCCAAGCCCCCCTGGGACAACCCGCTAATGCCCAGCAAGCCTGATTTCCCTACATCCCCGGCTGCGCTGACCGCAGACTGGCTGACCTCGGCCTTAACGCCCGCCTTCCCAGGCATCAGGGTTGATGGGTTCGAGAAAACCACCATCGGTGTTGGATCAGGGTTTATGGGGGATCTCGAGCGGGTTTCGCTGAAAACCCATTCGATTGCAGGGCACCCCGAAACCGTCGTGGTTAAATTCTCGTCGCACTTTGAAGCGACTCGAATTCTCGCGGGAAGGATGAATTACTATGGTCGTGAGCTCGGATTCTACGAGGATTGTGCCGAAACCGCAGGGGTTAGGACGCCCATCATTTATTGTCAGCGCTTTGACCCTCTCAATCAGCATTTCGTTATGGTCATGGAGGACCTTGCGCCAGCTGTTCCCACCGATCAAGTCATTGGGAATACCCTCGAACAATCCGAGCAGGTCATGCTGGCCTTCGCCGATCTTCACGGCCGATGGTGGAATAGTCCCGATCTTAAGCACATGGCTTGGACTGCGCCAATTACCCATGTCACTCCAATTAAGGAGAGTCTTGCCCAACTCGAAGACAGCATTTCTAATGCAGAGCGCACAGGTCGCTTTGATGCCTATCCGAACATGAAGCGACTCCAACCCAGACTGCCGCCTCTGTTTGCCATGGAACCGCCTCAGCCGGAACCCTACACACTGGTACACGGCGACCTCCGGTCAGATAACATTTTCTTCTCACCTGAATCACCAACGGGCGAACCAACGATCATTGATTGGCAAACAGCCGGCATTGGCCAGCCCATGACAGATATCGCGAGGTGGCTGACTCAGAGCATCGATGTTGACTTAAGGCGTCAGCACGAAACGCACTTACTCAAGCTCTACCACGACCGACTATTGGCCAATGGCGTAGAAAACTACAGCTACAAAAAAATGCTGCAAGAATATGAAATCAACCTGGTTGTCACCCTGTTGATGTTTTCTATGAGCATGGACGAAATCGAGCAAACTTCTGAGCGAGCAGCACCGTTATTTCACGCCATGTATTCGCGACTTGATGCTGCGTTGGTGGACTGGGATGTCGAAAAAACCCTGAAAATACTGCCTTTCATGATCCCTTTCATGAAACTCGGCAATTGGATCAAAACAATATTTAACTAAGCGCTTTTAACTAAGAACATTCAACTAAGAAAACTGAACTAAAAATTTGAACTGAGAACATTATGACTGAGCAATCCCTCAATGAAGTTAACCCGCTAGATCCAGAAATTTTGGCTTGCCCCTACGCGTTTAATCAACGCCTACGCGAAGAAGCACCGGTCTACCATTGTCCAGTGACGGGGGTCTATTTTGTTTCGGATTACAACAACGTCGTGGATGTCGCCAAAAACGAAAAGCGTTTTTCCAACGAATTTTCAATGATTCAAGCCGGGACAACACCCCCCCGAGACCCTGAAATGGAGGCGATCTTAAAAAAGGGCTATCGCAGAGTTGACACGATGCTCACCGCCGACCCTCCCCGGCAGCGCCGCTACCGCTCCTTGTGTCAAAAACCGTTCTCCGCCAGTAGCGTCGCAAAACTCCAACCGTATATCGAGACCTTGGCCCATGAACTGATTGACGAAATCATCGATCGTGGACAGTGCAACTGGATGGATGCATTTGCCGTTCCTATGCCGGTTCGAATGATTGCCTACATCCTGGGCGTGCCCTTGACGGATATGGCGCTGTTTAAAGAATGGTCGGACGCCAATGTCTACTCATTTTCAGCGGGCCAAACCCGGGAGGGAGCGCTGCACGCGGCA
>CAJYBS010000025.1 GCA_913064795.1 uncultured Gammaproteobacteria bacterium | reverse complement strand
AAAAATCTTGGTGTTAGGAGGGCAAGCCAGAAAGATAGAACACCACAGCAACAACCGGTATCAGTACAATACTGACAGCGGCCAATGCATCCGCGCTGGCATCACCCGATTCTTGTTTTTGTGCGTCTTCGTTTTGACTCATACTGGGCTCCTCTGAACTTTCCTAATTTAATGTTACACGGTTTGGGGACCGAGTGATCAGATCTAAATCTCACGGGCCCATTAATTTTTAATTCTCATCCCACACGCGCCGAGCGCCTACCGCTCTCCGGGTGACCCGCGTTCTGTCACGATTCCTTGTTTCTGATAGCAACCGGCTAGCAAGCGTTTAGGCTCGATAGCCTATCTCAAGCGGACCAAAGTACGTCCTACAACGGACCCTTCCATGATGTTCTCAATCTTGTCTGACAGACCATCAAGACGGACTTCCGTCGACATTGATTCAAGACCAGACAAGCGCCATTCCTGAGCAAGCTTCGTCCAATTGCGCGCCTTGTCCTCGAGGGGCAGTTCGACGGAATCAATTCCCAAAACGTTAACGCCTCGCAGGATAAACGGAAGTACCGAGACATCAAATCCACTTGAGGCAACTAATCCACAAATCGCAACGCTACCTTGGGGATTTAGGGATTTGATTACATTGGAGAGAATCGGCCCCCCAACCGCGTCAATCGCATGCGCATAGAGCGGCTTCAACAGGGGACGACTTGAATTCTCTTGCAAAGACTCCCGCCCGATAATCGTTTCTGCCCCCAAACTCGTCAAATAATCTGCCTGGTCCGCTTTACCTGTCATTGCGATCACTTCAAAACCGAGGTGAGCGAGTAAAGCGACCGCCACCGATCCGACACCGCCCGTTGCGCCGGTGACGAGCACAGGGCCTTGCTCCGGCGATGCGTTCATCCAAAGCAGTTTCTCGACACAGAGCGCCGCTGTCAGACCCGCAGTGCCCAAAATCATACTCTCACGTAAAGACAACCCAGCCGGCATGGGAACAACCCAACCACTCGGCACGCGAATATACTGACCAAAGCCGCCTGGTGTATTCATACCTAAATCAAAACCGATTACGATGACCTCTTCGCCTACCGGCAAGGTCGGATCGCTGGACGCTCGTCTAAGCCCTGCAGCGTCAATGCCCGGAGTATGAGGATAAGCACGGGTTACACTAGCGATGCCCTTCGCGCTCATACCGTCCTTGTAATTTAGGGAGGAGTAAAATACCTCCACGAGCACATCCCCCTCGGGAAGATCATCGGTGTCTCTTGTTACAATTTGATGACGTAGACCGTCATCATTCTGCTCCACCCAAAATGCATCAAAAGTTGCCATCTAATCATCTCCTATCAATCGGCAGTTTACTGGCCCACCTGTTGTGCTCAACTTAAAGTCGGTCCAGTTGAGCAAGGATTTTCTGCCGCACAGGCCACTGCGTCGAAAGGGCCGAAAATCGCTTCATCGCTTGTTCGAACTTGCCTTGCTGTATCTCGTACTTCACTTCGTAAACCGCAAAGTCTTTTAACTTTTCAATCACGTACTCATCGCTGGTCATGAGCACGTCTACCAACTGTCGTTCGAGGGCTCGCCGACCATACCAGGCCTCTCCCGTGCCGACCGCAGCAACATCAACTTTTGGGCGGTTTTCAGCAACAAAGGCCTTAAATAATTCGTGGACATCTTCGAGTTCCGCCAAAAATTTCTCTCTGCCAGCTTCTGTATTTTCTCCAAGCATCGTCAACGTACGCTTGTATTCACCTGCAGTGTGCATTTCTACATCAATATTTTGGGATTTGAGCAACCGATTAAAATTAGGAATTTGGGCGGCAACTCCGATCGACCCTAAGACCGCAAACGGCGCCGCAATAATTTGATCGGCAATGCACGCCATCATATAACCACCGCTGGCCGCGACCTTATCCACCGCGACGGTCAGCTTGACGCCATGATCACGAATCCGCCTGAGTTGGGATGCGGCAAGCCCATAGCCATGAACAACGCCACCGGCGCTTTCGAGCCGGATGAGCACTTCATCACCCTCTCCAGCAACCGACAAAAGAGCGGAAATCTCTTCACGAAGATTGTCCACCGCTGAGGCCTCAACATCACCATCAAAATCCAAGACAAACACTCTTTTTTCCGCAGTCTCGCTGTCTTCACCCTCGGCATCACCGCGTTTAAGGGCCGCTTTTTCGGCTTTTCGAACAGACTTTAGACGGCGCTTCTCGTTTTTTTCGGCCTGCTTTTGTGCATCCTCGCTCAGCATCGCGTTATTGAGCGACTGGGTCACTTGATCAAAAGCCTCATTAAGATGTTTGACCAACAAGTGTCCTTTTTCACTGGGTCGCTTTTGCTGTCGAGCGCTAAGACTAAGAATTAAAACAAGCGCAAAGGCAGCAACCAGCGTCACTACTTTTGCCAAAAACAGGCCATATTCCGTTAAAAATTCCAATACCCTACCTATCGACGTTTTAATCCGGGTGAAATACTATCACACCCTTGCCCAGAGCCAGCTTGCTCTTTACGCACACTCAATCAGGAATACTGGTCGTCATGAACGCTGAAACCCAGATGGCTCACTGGAATGTCGCCTTAGCCCCCTTGTTCCGAAAAGGCTTTCTACCGCCCCAGCGCACCGCTTTTCAGTTCATCGTCCTTAATGGTGAGGCGTTTCATCTGCTCGCTGACAACAAGGCATTCGAATTTTTTGAGGGGTACCACGATCATCCCACTCTGACCCTCTCATTACCCGATCGGGCAACCGCATGGGATTTAATCACCGGGGCTGAATCAGGCATGGATGCCTTCATGTCAGGCCGTTATCGAGCCGATGGCAACATCGTGCTCAGTCAGCTGTTGCTCTTCCTTTTCGAACAGCCCGCTGACATCCAAAGCCAGCAAATCATCGATTGAACCGGCTTTATGGCGCTCAGTGTTTGCTTTTAACGTTTGCGATGATTCACTGGCCTCCGTCCGTTGGCGAACGTTCGAGATCATCCCAAACACAGCCTGACTCACTCTCGCTCCGTAACAACGCCAACATCGACTCGTGCGCCTCTTGCTCGGCTTGGCTGACGGCAACCAAGGGTAATGGTCTCCGGGGACGACTTCCCTTCTGGCCAACATCCGCAGTATTCAGCGTCTCGTGACCCGCTAAATGGCTTTCCAACGACAAACTGCCTTGCCCACCTGTTAGCGCTAAGTAGACCTCGGCAAGAATCTGAGCATCTAGTAGGGCACCGTGAAGGCTTCGTCCTGAGTTATCAACGCCTAGCCGCTTGCAGAGGGCATCAAGGTTATTTTTTTGCCCGGGAAAGCGCGTCCGGGCCAACGCTAAGCTATCGACGATGGAGCAACGCTGACGGGTTTTTTTTGCTTCACGCACCAACTTTAATTCCTGATCCAAAAAACCAAGATCAAAGTCAGCGTTATGGATGACCAGCTCTGCACCGTCGATAAAGGATAAAAAGGCATCCTTGATACTTTCAAAAGCTGGCTTGTCGGCTAAAAAGTCGAGGGAAATGCCATGCACGGCCTCAGCACCTGCATCGATCGCACGTCCTGGGTTCAAATACTCATGGTAATGACGACCGGTTAGTCGACGATCTACGAGCTCCACGCAACCGATTTCGATGATTCTGTGCCCTCCACTGACTTCTAACCCAGTGGTCTCGGTATCAAGGACGACTTGTCTCATGAGGCAGCTGCCAACATTTGGTCAATGGCTTGATTGGCCAATTGGTCCGCTCTCTCATTCTCGAGATGCCCACTGTGACCTTTGACCCAAAACCAGGAAATACTCAGCCGCTGGGTTTGATCATCCAGGCGTTGCCATAAATCCTGGTTTTTGACCGGCTGTTTGTTACTGGTTTTCCAACCATTTCTCTTCCAATTGTGAACCCACTGAGTGATACCCTGGCGTACATACTGCGAATCAGTCGTCAGAGAGACAACGCTTCCATCCTCTAGCATTGCCAAACCTTCAATCGCAGCCATGAGCTCCATTCGGTTGTTGGTCGTCTCACGGGCTGAACCCGATAAATCACGGTCTTGGCCGTTTCGTCGAATTAAAACGCCCCAACCGCCTGGGCCAGGGTTACCTCGACAAGCACCATCTGTAAACAATTCGATCACTTTCAGCCTTGCTCCTTCCAGAAAAATTCTATCACGCTATTAACCAAACCGGCGCGGTACCCGCCTAGGACCGCTGCAAAGTCACCGGCTCAGCCATCCCAATACCAGAGAATCTCCGGCTTCGGCGCCTAAGTAATGACGCCGCGGGTGTCAAAGGCCCAACATACTTCCGCGCGACGAGCATATAGACCCCGCCGAAGGGTAGATTATAGCGTCGACCCAAGCCCAGGCCGAAATTCGGAGGGTTCAACGTTCGAAACGCCCAGGGAAAGCCAAATTCGGCAAACAATACACGATCGATTTTAAAATTTAGGACATTCAGCCAATCCATCACTCGATACGCAGTGAAAAACTCCCCCTCAAAAGGATATCCGGCAGAGCGCCCTGTCATGGCCTTTCGTAACCCCCAAAGGCTCAGAGGATTAAAAAGCGTCACAATCATCACACCCATCGGCATCACCACTCGGGCACACTCCGCTAAGATCGCCTGTGGCCTCTCCACGTATTCTAAGAGGTGATGGACCAACATCACATCAATTTGGTCTTGGCCCAATGGAATTTGCAAAGGCGAGGCAACAAGATCTCCGGGGACGCCCCCATCTAAGGTCATCCGGTTGCAATTTTGAATTGGGCTTTGATCAAACAGAACCGTTTCCCCGGTCCCCAATTGCAATAAATGATAACCAAACAAATCCTCTAGCAATTCGTCGTGCAGAGCCTTTTCGGTTCCGAGCACGCGCCGACCAAGCGGTGATCTATACCAATCCGTGGCTCCCAAAAGATCACTCATGGGTTGCCAGCGTAAAGCAATGCCCCAAGAGGTCAATCGATGCGAAATAAGATTTCATGGAAAAAAGATTATCATCGAAAGGACCATCATCGCCTTAAAAATCTTTTATACTGCCCCCATGCGTCGTCCCCGATCTTTGTTTCAGCCTTGGCTTTTGACCGCTCTATTGGCGACATCTGTCACCAGCTGCACGTCGGTCGCGCCCTTCGGATCGGGCTCCAACGCCGGCTCAAATCGCCTCGATGGACGAGAGCGCACTGCTCAGAAAGGCGACACCCTAGATAAGGCCATTCCAACATCAGCCCCTGCGGCCCTCGATCAAGCAGAGCTTGATCAAAGCCTTGGACTCACCCCCGCGCCCACGGCTGAGCGCTCGCTGATCATGCAGTCGATGGCCAAGCCCCCCCCGCTCGAACATTGCGATCACGCAGAGATCACGACCTGCTCGGTTCCAACTGCGCCAACTCCACCATCGGACCTATGGACTCATCTCCGGGCGGGCTTTGCTCTTGATCCCAACCTAAACCGACCACAGGTGCAAGCACAGCTTGATTGGTTCAAGCGCAATCCTGACTACATTGATCGTGTCTTTAAAAGAGGGGCTACCTACCTCCCGCATATCTTCGAGACCGTTGTTGCCGCTGACCTTCCCCTTGAATTCGTTTTACTGCCTGTTATCGAGAGTGCGTTCGATCCTTTTGCCTACTCTCCGGGGAGAGCCTCGGGTCTGTGGCAATTTATCCCAGCAACCGCCAGGTTATATGACCTAAAAATAGATTGGTGGTACGACGGCCGAAGGGATTTAATTGATAGCACGGAGGCCGCGACTCGGTTCCTCGGTGATCTGGGTCAATCTTTGGACCAAGATTGGCCCCTCGTGCTCGCAGGATATAACGCAGGCATTGGTACCGTTCGAAAATCCATTCGTAAAAACACCCGACTTGGCAGGGGCACCACCTATTGGGATCTAGCCCTACCAAGGGAAACCCGCAGCTATGTGCCGAAGCTACTCGCTCTCGCTGAAATCGTGCGCAACCCAAAGCGCTACCAAATTACTTTGCCAGAGATCGGTATAGATTCTGACCTTGCGGGCGTGAACATTCCTCATCAAATCGATCTGGCTAAGGCCGCTGAGCTAGCGGGAGAAAACCTGGATACAATCTATCGTTTAAATCCAGGATTCAATCAATGGGCGACCCACCCAGAAGGCCCGCACCGCCTAATTTTGCCCAAGAACAAAGTAGCTTCATTTACCACAGCATTTTCTAAGCTTCCTCCAAATGAGCGCCTTCGGTGGATTCGGCATTGGATTAAAGCGGGAGAGACTCTGGGGAGCATTGCCCAACGTTACGGTCTGTCGGTTAAGGCCATTCAGCAAGTCAATGGACTTCATGGCGCACTCATCGTCGCTGGGAAGCCACTGTTGATCCCCCAGGCAGCGCAAGCCCATTACCCATTGTCCTTAACCGGCAGGGAACTGGGTAGAGTTGATCGCTTTGAGAAGACCCTCAAGCAGACCGCCCTGCAGTACCGAGTACAATCGGGTGACAGTCTCTGGTCTATTGGGAGAAAACACGGGGTGTCGGTTTCCAATCTGACCCAGTGGAACGGCCTGTCGGCAAAGAAGCCCCTGTCAGTCGGACAAACCCTCGCTATTTTTAAGCTCCAGTCACCCACACATCCGGTCATCGACCAAAGTAAGCCCTCTGCGCGCCCCGCCGACCAACGAATTCGATCTATCACCTACCGGGTTCGCAGCGGCGATTCGCTGTCGAAGATTGCTGCTCGCTTTAATACATCGATTGAACAAATTACCCGATGGAACGCTGCCTTGGCCGGGGAGCGATATCTCCAACCCGGTGACCGTCTCACATTACGCCTTGACGTCAAGAACGCGTTTTGACCCTAGCCTTCGATATCTCCTAGTGCTCGCAGCGAATCTTGGAACCATTGAAACTCTAGCCCCCCCTGCTGGGATTCTAAGAACTGAGCAAGCCCCTGAGTCTGCGCCGAAACAGCCACATCCGCGGGGTTATTGACGTTCGTCACTGAAACCACTGCGATATCGCCCCCCTCAAGTTCCGCAAGCCCCAAAGATTTACCCAGCGCTCTCGGCTTAGGTAGCGAAAAAGCGCGGTCTCTGAGCTCTTTTGGCGCATCATTTTGATATCGGCTCATTTGGGAGATCACCGTCCAAGTAAGCCCAAATTGATCCGCAACATACCGAGTGATGTCACCCGCTTCTAACATCGCCAACGCTTCTTCTGCCTGGCTACGAGCAATCGTCTCAGCGCCCTGCTGACCCAGCCTATCCATGATCTCGTCATTAACCGCCTCGAACGGCTTTAAAACGCTCTCCTGATAACTTGCGACCCGGACAACGATTGCCGTGTTATCGTTGATTTCAATAACGGCACTGTTATTGCCGTCGATCATGAGATCGGGTGAAAAGACCGCATCTTTGACCTTGGCATTTGCCAAAATACCCGTCTCAGAGGAGCGATTCTGAGACGCCAGCGCCTTCACTTCGAGCCCCATCTGCTCGGCAATACCCGCTAAGTCCGGATCTTCAAACGCCATTTCGTCGAGCTCACTGATCCGAGCGATATAAGCGTCTTTGGTTTGGTCTTCTCGAAAGGCTGTCTCAACTTCCTCGGCTACCTCGTCGAATGAACTGGTCTCTGAGTCGGTTAACTCAGTGAGCTGGATTAAATGCAAACCAAATTGAGTCTCGACCGGCGGTGAGACCTCTCCCGTTTGTGCTAACTCAAGTGCTGCGGCCTCAAAAGCCGGTACAAATATCCCGGTCGTAACGACACCCAAGTCACCACCATTACCCGCACTACCCGGATCCTCTGACAGCTCCTCAGCCAGAGCTGAGAAGGCCTCTCCCGCATTAAGTCTGGTTTGAATTTCCTGGATTTTTTCCTGAGCTGAGACTTGATCCTCATCTTCCGAGGTAGATATCAAGATATGGGAGACACGCCGACGCTCAGGTCTGGTGTAGAGATCCAAAGTCTCCTGGTAGAATCCCTTGAGCGCTTCCAAAGGCGCATCCACTGCTGCCATCAAATCTGACCGGCTGAGCTCGACGTAGTCGATGTCTAGCGTTTCCTCAGTAAAAAACTGCGCTCGATTGCTCTCATAATAATCCTCTGCGGCATTAGGCGAAATTTCAACCTCCTCGGTTAATGCTGCAGCTTCAAACATCAGGTAGGCAACGTCTCGGGTTTGCCGCGATAAGCTCGCTGTTCGACTTGCTTGGTCGTCAGTCATAAATGCGGATGCTCGAATGGCTTCTGCCAATTGTCCTAGGGCCTCGTCTTTTCGCAATTCTTCTCGGTAGGTGACCGGATCATAACCCGCGCCAGCCAGCACCAAACGGTACTGATTTGAGTCAAATTGTCCATCGACTTGAAAAACCTCGGTTTCGATCAAGGCTCTGTCCAAACGGTCCTCACTAACAGACAGCCCTAGCGTTTCGAGCGACTGAGTCAATAGAGATCGAGTGATGAGTGAATTCAAGACATCTGCCCTTAGAACATCTTCATCAATCGATTCGGCAGCTGTACCCTGTCCGATCATCATTCGTCGATTTCGCTCAACTGCCACTTCCATTTCTTGAGTCGTAATATCGTTTCCATTAACGCTGGCAACACGCGGCACAGGCGTTAAAAACGTTGTTATAGACCCCAAGCCAAAAAACGCAAAAGCAATAATGATCAACCCTATAATTATTTTTGTGCCGAATCCCTGGCTGTTTTCGCGCATGCTCATAATCGACATAATCACTTCCTAGCGTCATTTCTTAGATTCCATGATTTTAACACCATTCATCGCCTCGCACTGCATAGAAGAGCTGCAAAAAATGATGCTTAGCCGCTTGGAGGGTTTTTAGGGCGGTGACAAAGCTACCGCGGGCTTTTGACTGACATCACGACACGACACCTTGTGCAACGCGGATCACGCCGCAACGTCATGCTTTTCGCAACGCAAAACTGAAGGAGGTTTGGAACAGCAGGAGGTTTGGAGCTGCGGGAGGAGAGTGCGGTCTTCTCTACGCCCATTGCCTTGTGGAGCTAGAACACCATATCCCGGGTCGACCAGCATATGCAGACCCCTCGGGGGAGACTCGGGTGATTAGTTGATGGCAGCTTCCAGCCCTTACTTCTACGCGCCGTTGGGCGCGCAGCAGCATTAGCAGGGTTTTAGTTAAGGGCTTCTTTAAGCGCCTTACCCGCCTTAAAAGCAGGAACATTTGCGGCCTTAATCTGAATCGCCTCACCAGTCTTTGGATTGCGGCCAGCCCGGGCTTCTCTTTTTCTCACAGAGAAGGTCCCGAATCCAACGAGGGTCAAGGAGTCACCACTTTTCAGTGCGCCCGTGACGGAGTCGACCATCGATTCAAGTGCTCGCGCAGCTGATGCTTTTGAGATGTCCGCAGACTCTGCCATGTTGTCGATTAGTTCTTGTTTATTCAATGTTTACCCCTTCATTAGGTTTTATTTGACGAGACGGTTGCAGCAGCCTTTGCTCTGGCTTCTCAAGCTTTTATAGCAACTGACTTACAGACGGTCAAGCAATTCTAATGAGCACTCATTCGCGTCTCGTCCGAATCAGAAGCCGCTATTTCAGCGTCTCCGTCTCCTGCTCGAACCTTGGGTTCCGGAATCTCACTCAGGGCAACTTCCAAGACTTCGTCAATCCATTGCACGGGACGAATGTCAAGATCCGTCAGAATCGTTTCTGGGATCTCTTTCAAATCTCGCCGATTATCTTCGGGGATCAAAACCGTTTTAATGCCACCTCGATGCGCGGCAAGCAACTTCTCTTTCAAACCACCAATCGCCAAGACTTGCCCACGCAGAGTAATCTCACCCGTCATCGCCACTTCGGAACGCGCTGGGATTCCTGTCAGCGCAGAAACAATCGCGGTACATAAGCCGATTCCAGCGCTCGGGCCATCCTTGGGAGTAGCCCCCTCTGGCATATGAATATGAAGGTCTAACTTTTCGTGAAAGTCTTCCGCGATGCCCAAGGCATTCGCTCGACTCCTAACCACAGTAATCGCGGCCTGGATTGATTCCTGCATGACGTCGCCCAAGGAGCCTGTTTTGACCGTTGTACCCTTCCCCGGTACTGTCGCTGTCTCGATCGATAGCAGCTCACCACCCACGCTCGTCACTGCAAGGCCTGTAACCTGCCCGACCTGATCTTCCGCTTCGGCCTGACCGAACTTAAAGCGCTGAACCCCAAGATAGTCTTCCAGCTGATCAGGACCGACCACAATGGGGAGCGCTGCGTCGGAGGTTGAAATGGCTTTGACAACTTTGCGGCAAATCTTTGCAATTTCTCGCTCGAGGCCCCTAACCCCTGCTTCTTTCGTGTAATACCGAATAATATCGAGTACGGTCTCATCGCTCAAAGTCAGGTCTCCAGCTTTAAGGCCATTATTCTTGAGCTGTTTGGTAAACAAAAACCGAGTAGCAATGTTACATTTTTCATCTTCCGTATAGCCTGGGATCCGAATAACTTCCATCCGGTCCATCAACGGCACAGGGATATTCATAGAATTTGA
>CAJYBS010000024.1 GCA_913064795.1 uncultured Gammaproteobacteria bacterium | reverse complement strand
GGGGCGGGGCCCAGCCACGGTCAACGTGAGCTTCGGTGATGTCTAAATAATCCTCGTGAAAAAAAGCGGTGATATTGCGGGCTAAATAATTACGATCTGCGCGGGTCAGTGAGCCGATAATTGCACAGTCCAGCGCGATATAAGTTGGTTCGGAGGGGTTTGACGTGTCAACGAGAATGTTGCCAGGGTGCATGTCCGCGTGAAAAAAGTTGTCCTCAAAAACTTGGGTGAAGAATATTTCAACGCCTAAGTTGGCCAGCCGTTCAAGGTTGACGCCTTGATCGACCAACTGGTCTTTGTGACTGACCACCGTGCCCTCGACTCGTTCCATGACCAGAAGGTTTTCTCGGGTTAGATCCGGGTATATTTTGGGTACGTAGAGTTTGCCGCGATCGAGCCACAGTGCTCGAAGCTTGATCGTATTCTGGGCTTCTTGCTCGAAATCCAGTTCAGCCAGGATCACATTTTGATAGTCTTTGATCACCCGGGGTAGATGAAGTCGTTGAGCTTGCGTCCAACGCCGATCCGTCAGCGCCGCCAAGCTCTCTAAAATCTGGAGGTCCTCCAAGACACGCTCTGTAATATCAGGGCGCCTGATCTTAATGACCACGGATTCGCCGCTGTCGAGTTCGGCGGTATGAACTTGGGCAATGGATGCAGAGGCCAATGGTTTGGGGTCAAAGTGTTTAAATATCCCGGCAAGCGGTCTTTCTAAACTGGTTTCGATTAGCGCAACAGCAACTTCGGATTCAAATGCAGGGACTTGGTCTTGGAGGGTCTCTAGTTCATCGGCTATGTCGTTGGGCAGGAGATCTCGTCGGGTCGATAGCAGCTGACCGAGCTTGATGAAGGCAGGTCCGAGTTCGATGAGCGCGAGTTTAAGGTCAACCCCGACATTAGGATGGGGTGCCGTTCTTACCCTTAAGGGTAAAAGCGCCATTTTCAGGAGTAAAGAGAGATCCGGGCCCAGCGGTATCAGCCGGTCGAGGCGATACTTTCCGAAAACGATGGCGACACGCAGCAAACGTTTGATGGAAAGTCTAAGGGGTTTCATCCAACGCTCGTATCGGGGCTCTGAGAGGTTGAAGCCGCTCCAGGCATGGGAGCCTCGCCATAGTGCATTGCAGCGACGCCGCCACCCAGATTACTGTAGCCGACACCCACAAATCCGGCCTCGCGCATCATCGACGCTAGGGTTTCCTGATCGGGATGCATGGCAATAGATTCAATGAGATATTGGTAAGGTGCCGCATCACCCGTTAGCCATTGTCCGACCTTGGGCCAAATTGATGAGAAGGCGTTGTAAGCGGGGACCAAGGCAGGTATTTGAAGTTTAGAGAACTCGAGAATGACAAGCCGTGCTCCTGGAATTAGGGCGGCTCTGATAGCTCGGAGGGCCTGATCCTTATCGGTGACATTACGAAGTCCAAATCCAATGATTGCAGCGTTTAAACTGGCATCGGCCACGGGCAGACACTCGGCGTCCCCCTGAATCAAACGAACATCGCTGTATCCCTGATCGATCAGGCGGTCTCGGCCAACATCAAGCATTGCAGCATTAATGTCACACAGCAGCACCGTGCCATTGCTGCCGACTCGTTCAGCAAGCAGTAGAGACAGGTCTCCAGTACCCCCGGCAAGATCCAAGACCGTGTCTCCGGGCCGAGCCCGAGTGGCCTCCACGGCCATGCGCTTCATTAAGCGATGGGTGCCCAGAGACATGACATCGTTCATGAGGTCGTATTGGTATGCAACCTGCTTAAACACCTGGGCGACCCGCTCCGCTTTTTCGGTTTTGGGGACCTCTGTGAATCCGAAATGGGTGTTTTCTTCTGTCATAGTGCATCAAGCGAAAAGAAGCTCGAGACCATTGTACACGCCTGCTTCCAAAGGCGCGTTAATTGAGCGCGATAAACTGAGGGTCGCGTGAGGCATTGTTTACCTTGAGCTGTTCCAAATAGCGCTGCCAATACTGCTCTTGATCATCGCAGAGACCTCTCAGATAGGCCCAGCTATAAATCCCGGAATCATGCCCATCGGAAAAAATAATTTTAAGGGCGTAATGGCCTTGTGGAATGACATCCTTAAAGGTGACAAGTCGCTTGCCGACCTGCAAGACCGATTGGCCAGGACCATGTCCTTGAACCTCGGCTGAGGGAGAGTGCACCCTTAAAAATTCCGCGGACAGCGAGAAGGTACCATCGGAATAATGCAACGATAACGTGGCCGATTTCTTGTGAATTTTGACTTCAGTGGGTTTCAAATCAGTGCCTAAAGGATATACCTTGAAAGGTCATCATCGGTCGCAAGATCGGACAGCTGCCTTTTGACAAAGGCGTCATCGATGATCACGGTGTGATTGTCATTCTCAAATGAGAAATCGGTGGCTTCGAATGAGATCTCTTCGAGGAGTTTTTCCATGACCGTGTGTAAGCGTCTGGCGCCAATGTTTTCAATGCGCTCATTGACCTGCCAAGCGATGGTTGCGATCGCGTGTAGTCCGGAGTCGGTGAACTCCAGACCTACATTTTCGGTCTGCATCAGGTGAGTATATTGTTCCGTCAAAGAAAAATCGGGCTCTGATAGGATCCGCTCAAAATCTTGGACCGTCAGGGGTGCGAGTTCAACTCGAATGGGTAACCGACCTTGCATTTCAGGAATGAGATCAGAGGGTTGACTGAGATGAAAGGCGCCGGAGGCGATAAATAAAATATGGTCGGTGCGAATCATGCCGTATTTGGTCGATACATTGGAACCTTCAATCAGTGGGAGCAAGTCTCTCTGCACTCCCTCTCTCGAGACATCACCGCCTGATTGGGAACTTCCTTTGGCAATTTTATCGATTTCATCGATAAAGACGATCCCTGTTTGCTCGACTGCATCTGCCGTGGCTTGGCGCAGCTGATCTTCATCAATCAATTGACTGGCTTCTTCTTCGTGGAGCGCTTTAAGTGCAGCTTTGACGGTGAGTCTCTGCCGCTTTTTGTTGGTGGGGGCCATATTGGAAAACAGGCTTTGAAGCTGGCTGGTCATCTCTTCCATGCCAGGAGGCGCCATGATCTCGACGCCTACTTTGGACGGCTGGACCTCGATATCGATTTCTTTTTCGTCTAGAGCGCCTTCCCGTAGTTTTTTTCTGAGAAGCTGCCGGGTTGAATTATTGTGATCGGATGAAGCGGTCTCATCTCTAGCGGCGGGTAACAGCGCATCCAGAATGCGTTCCTCTGCTTTATCTTCGGCTCGAGGCTTTGCCTCGTTAATCAGTTTGTCTCGCAACATCTTAAAAGCAGACTCAGTTAAATCACGAATAATGGATTCAACGTCTCGCCCGACATAGCCGACCTCGGTGAATTTGGTTGCTTCCACTTTAATGAAGGGTGCATCTGCCAGCCGTGCTAAGCGCCGAGCGATTTCAGTTTTACCAACCCCCGTGGGACCAATCATCAAGATATTTTTTGGGGAAATCTCTTGCATCAGTTCCGGGGCGAGCTGTTGGCGCCGCCATCGATTGCGAAGTGCAATCGCGACTGCGCGCTTGGCATCCTCTTGACCAATGATGTGTTTGCCGAGCTCGTGAACGATTTCTCGGGGCGTCATGCTGGTCATAGCGGCTTCCTTAACCTGGTTTAATCGGAGGTTATTGATTCAATCGTAAGATGCGTATTGGTGTAGATACAGATATCGGCGGCGATGCCAAGGCTGGCCTCGACAATGGCAGCGGCATCCAAATCAGAGTGGTTGAGTAATCCGGTGGCGGCTGCCTTTGCGTAGGATCCGCCGGACCCGATGGCCATGATGCCGTCGCTGGGCTCGATCACATCGCCTGTTCCTGTAATGGTCAAGGCGTGAGAAGCATCCGCGACAATCAGTAATGCCTCCAAGCGTCTGAGCGCTCGATCGCTGCGCCAGTCTTTGGCGAGCTCCACGGCCGCTCTGACAAGGTGCCCCTGATGTTTTTGCAGCTGGGTTTCGAAGCGTTCAAATAGAGTGAAGGCGTCCGCCGTGCCGCCGGCGAACCCCGCAATGACTTGGTTGTTGTGTAATCGCCGCACCTTTCGCGCATCGCCCTTCATCACGGTGTCACCCTGAGTGACCTGTCCGTCTCCGCCGATAACCACAGCATTATCGCGTCGAACGCAAAGAATCGTGGTGCCTCTAAATTGTTCCATATGGGTCCGCCTCATCTAACACAAGAATTGGTGCCGATTAAAAGAAATTCAAGGTTCGCCGGTGATAGGGATCGACGAAACATCGTTGGCCGCGAGCAGCGTCTGGGCTCGATTGAGATAGGTCTCTGATTCAAAGGGTCCGATCATTACTCGATGCCAAAGGCTGCCATCGACCTCTTTTTGGGTGATAAAAACGGTCAGGCCAAGGAGTAAAAGCTCGGCACGACGTTCGTCAGCATCTCGAGCAGCGCTGAATGACCCAGCTTGAAGGTGATAGGTGGTTTTTGGATCATTGGATCGCTTTGCCTGCTGATAGCCAGTGACGGTAGAAACTTCCGCTTGTGGGAAAAGGTCATAAAAGGACCAGTCGATCCGCTCCGTCTTTTGTTCAGAGGCTGGCGCTGGGGCTGGAGCAGTCGCAAGGGGCCTAGGTTGGACAGGGGCGCCACCGGTCGTGGCGTCTTGACTAAAAATGGTATAGAGCAATGCCACCAGCAGCCCGGACCCGACGCCGAATAAATAACTCCCTAAGCGACTCGTGGTTTTTCTTTGTGGGATAGGCTTTCTCGGCATGCGGCAAGTTTAAAAGATGCTTTGAAGTTTTGCACAAGGTTCTGAGCCGATTTTAGGGACGAATGAATGAAGTTTTCGGCGTTAGACGAGATCGGAGGGGTCAACGTCAATAGACCACCGCAGTGATCGGTTTTTGTTTTCGCGTAAGAGCTTTTCGATTCGGATCAGGGTTCGTGCCCGGGATGGTCTGCTCTGGCTGGTAACGAGCAGTTGTGCTCGGTACCACCCCGCTCGCTTTTCCATGCCGGGACGAACTGGTCCGAGGATTTCACATCCGTGGCTCGCTCTTGCCTGCTGTGCGATGCCGGCCAGGAAACGATAAGCCGTCTCGGGTTGACGAGCATCGGCTTTTACGGTCGCGTGACTGGCGTAGGGGGGGAGCTTGTGGTGCTTACGTTGCTGGAGGAGGTTCTGGGCAAACGTTAAATAATCGCTTTGGATGAGCGCTTGTAATTCAGGAAGGTCTTGCAGCGTTGTGCTGAGATAAACAGCGCCGGGAAGGGCCTCTCGGCCGCTTCGGCCGCCTGTTTGGATGATAAGTTGGGCGGTTCGTTCAATGGCTCGATAATCTGAGCTAAAAAAGCCCTGATCGACATCGAGCACAAGGGCGAGGGTGATGCCAGTGAAGTGGTGACCTTTGGCGAGCAGCTGGGTGCCAACGAGGATGCACGGACCGCCTGCATTGACGCGGTTGAGCATTGATTCGAGGGCGCTACGTTGCTGGGTACTATCACTATCGATTCGGATAACTGGATAGTCCGGAAACTGCTGGTTGAGCATTGATTCGAGCCGTTGGGTTCCTTCCCCCAAGGGAATCAGACTCAATTGGCTGCAGGACGGGCACTGAGATGGAATGCTTTGCTGTTCTCCACAATGGTGGCATTGGAGATGATTGCGAGCTTTGTGCATCGTCAGGCGCGCATCACACTGGGCGCACTGCGCGATCCATTGGCAATGGGTGCAGTAAAGAACCGGTGCAAAGCCACGCCGATTTCGCATCACTAAAACCTGTTCGCCTTTGTCCAGGACCTGCTTGATAATTTCGAGCAAAGCCGGGTCCGGGAAGGCGTTGGTCTGTCCTTGGGGCACAGGAAATAGGGTGTACTGCTCTTTTTGAGCGCCATTGGCACGCTCTGGAAGTTCGAGCAGATGGTATTTCCCAGCCTCGACGTTTTGTAACGATTCGAGAGAGGGTGTCGCTGAGCCGAGTACAACCGGAATCTTTTCGATCAAGCCGCGAACCGTTGCTAGATCCCGCGCCGAATAATGAAAACCATCTTGTTGTTTATAGGAGTTGTCGTGTTCTTCATCGACCACGATCAGTCCAAGATCAGGTGTTGGGGTGAAAATAGCCGAACGGGTACCGATGATGATTCGAGCTCGGCCCGATCGAGCATCACGCCAATGATTTGCTCGTTCTCGATCGGTCAATTCTGAGTGCAGGGTCACGACGGGGGCTTCAAATCGGTCTCTAAACCGTTCGATGGTTTGGGGCGTCAATGAAATTTCAGGAATGAGTACGAGGGCCTGCTTGCCTGCCTCAAGCACTTTTTCAATGAGTTGAAGATAGACTTCGGTTTTTCCGCTGCCGGTCACGCCGTAGAGTAAATAGGTCTGGTGACCCTTAAAGCTTACGGCGGAGATTGCATCACTCTGAGGGTCAGTTGCAGAAAGGACCGTATCGCTGCGGACGTGCTGCGGGTAGGTGTCGGCAGGCGGTGTCTCGGTCTGCCAATGCGCGAAACCACGCTGCAGCAGACCGACAACCACTGCTTTCGAATATTTTTCTCGCTTCAGCTTCTCGCGATTGAATCCCTCGCCCTGAGCAAGACGCAACATGAGTGCCCGCTGTTTGGGTGATCGACTGAGGGACGAATCTATCCGTCTCTCAGGGCTGTTGGGGCTTGCGACGAGTTGGAAGGTTTTCGTCTTGATATCGTCGCCGGATCGAATCTTTTTAGGCAAGGCCGCCGCAAAAACCTCTCCTAATGGATGTAAATAATATTGGGCGGCCCATTGGCAGAGTTCAAAAACTGGGGCGGGCAGCAAGGGTTCGTTTTCAAACACTTGATTGATGGCCTTTAGGGTGTGGCCGCTGGTTCGAGGACTGGCAGCGGCGCTGATGACAATCCCAATGAGAAACCGACCGGCAAAAGAGACCCGAACACGCTGACCGGTTTGAAGCGCCTCATTCGAGCGATATTCGAAAGCAGAGGGGAGCGGTACAGGTAGCGCGACTTGGTAGTAGCGTTCAGGGCGAGGGGGCGTCTCAGTCATAGATCGCTTGACCCGCTTGCTTCTGTGGTTTTCTCTGGTATCATTTGCGCCTTTTTAGCGAACTGAAAGCTAGGTATATCCAATGAAAGTCGATGCGCATCCCAAGTACGAGCCGATGAAAGCCACCTGTAGTTGTGGCAATGTTGTCGAGACAAAATCAACGTTGTGTTCCGATATTTCAATCGAAGTCTGTTCGCAATGCCATCCTTTTTATACCGGTAAACAGAAAACCATCGACTCTGCGGGACGGATAGACCGGTTCAATAAGCGCTTTCGTCGCGGTAGCAGCAGCTAAAAAATCGCCTGATAATCCGCGGCATCCTCATCACTGGCCAGCCGCTGTGCCTCTTCCGGGGCAAATTCTTGCCTGAAATATTCGAAAACCCCATCAGGGTCTGAAGGACTGGTTCGTTGTCCCGTTTTCGGGTCGATTTTGATGGAGACAATACCGTCCGGCACACGGGCCACCTCCGGGCTGACGTTGGGCAGAGCCGATTTCGCAAAATCAATCCAAGTCTCTATGGGTGTTGTTGACCCCCACTCTCTGTTGCCAACCGGCGCGTTACTTGAGAAGCCGGCCCAAGCAGTCGCCGCAATGTCGCCGTTGTAGCCAGAAAACCAAATGTCGGCATCATTGGTTGTTCCTGTCTTACCCATCAAGTCCGTTCTTTTGAGCGCTCTAAAAGCTTTTCGTCCAGTTCCTTTTTGAATGGTGTCTTTAAGGATGCTGTTCATGATGAAAGCAACTCTAGGGTCCACCACCTGCTCAGCGGATGCGCCACGACAACCACCGCGGCAGAATTGCTCGCGATCGATGATCGATGAACTTTCGTTCACAGTGGTGACGGATTGAATCAAAAAGCTGTCGACCGCTCGGCCGCCATTGGCAAAGACAGCGTAGCCGGTCGCAATCTCAAGGGGTGTGAGGGCGATGGTGCCGCCGCCAAAAGCCAGCTGAACGTTGTTTGGAAATCCATCGGTGTTAAAACCGAAGCGGCTGACATAATCGATGGCGTTGCTCGATCCATAATCAAGTAAGACTCGTAGCGAGACCAAATTAATACTCCGATAGAGTGCTTCCCGTAACCGTATGTTGCCGCGAAAGCCACTGCCGGAATTTTTCGGGCGATACTTTTCTTCTAGCTCGCCACCGGGCAGCACCACGGGCGCATCGTTATAAATTGATGCAGCTGTTATCCCTTGCTCCATGGCCCCTGCGTAGAAAAACGGTTTAAAGGTCGAGCCAGGCTGACGTCTGGCTTGGGTTGCGTGGTTGAATTGATTGAGCCTAAAGTCATAGCCTCCAACCATAGCTCTGATCGCGCCATCATCAGGATCGAGGGCAACAAATGCTGCCTGGAGCGCGGGCACTTGGCCGAGACGCCAACCCTCATCGTCAGTGGGCGCGATGCGGATCAAATCACCAATGTTTAAAATGTCGCTCGTTGATTGTGGCGCTCGACCCCGCTGATTGACGTTGACGTAAGGCCGAGCCCAGCGCAGGCCTTCCCACGTCAGTGTTTCAATGCTGCCTGATCGAGTCAGCACCTGCGCAGACTGGCCAGTAATATCGATGACAATAGCTGGGTGTTGATCGCCGATGACGTTGGCGTCCTTCAGCCGCTGTTTCCAATAAGCGGGAAATTCCGTCTGATTGCCTGCCAAGTAGGTGCGTGTTCCTGCGAGTTGCGCTTCCTCTGGGCCTCGATAACCGTGCCGTTGGTCATACTCGTTGAGCTTTTTGATCACGGCTGCTTCCGCCGCGGCATGCATGCGGCTATCAAGGGTTGATTCGACTTTTAGCCCAAGCGCATAGGCCCTGGATCCAAATGCTTTAATCACTTCGCTTCGAATCAGCTCCGCCACGTACAGTGCGGGAAGTTCGATTTGTCGGTCAAAGACCCGGGCCGTGATCGGCTCAGCAACGGCCAATTGATAGTCGCTTTGGGAAATTGAGCCTTGCTCTACCATTCGCTGGAGGATGAGATTCCTGCGCTCTAAGGCCCGCTTTGGGCCGTTGATCGGGTTGCCTGCTTCAGGTGCTTTTGGAATGCCTGCGAGCATTGCCATTTGCGCAAGTCTCAGATCCTGAATCTTACCGCCGTAGTAAGTTTGTGCGGCCGCTTGAATGCCATAGGCATGTTTTCCGAAAGGAATGATGTTGAGATACAGCGTTAGAATCTCTTGTTTACTTAGGGCCCGTTCGAGTTTGAGGGCCAGCAGCATCTCTCTGAACTTACGAATAAAACGGACTTCAGAGGCACCAGAGACATTTTTGACCAATTGCATCGTAATCGTCGATGCGCCGGTCTTAATATCGCCTTTGTTCATGAAAAGTTGCCACGTCGCGTTGGCTAGCGTTACAAGATCGATCCCGCTGTGTTCAAAGAATCGCTTGTCCTCCGTATTGAGTAAGGCGTTGATAAATGTTTCGGGAATATCTTCAAATTGAATAGGAATCAATCTTTCCCCATACTCCTGAATCAGTTTCCCGTCGCGGCTAACGATCTTTAGTGGCGCTTTGAGAGTGACCTCGGTGAAGGTCGAAATTTCTGGGATCTGGGGGTTGAGATACAGAAATGCTGCAGCGAGCCCCATGCCGAGTGCAGCTGTACCGAGACCTGCTGTCCGCAGGAGTAATATCAGAAATCGTTTCATCGACTGTGACTGACCCAATTTCGAATTTAAGATTTTGGGGGCACAAAGTCAGTGCTCCGCCCGAGCTAAGTATGAACCCCCGATTTGGATGAGTATAGTTTATTCGATGGTTTTGGGTGATACTCTAGCTCTTTAAGGGCCAAAAATGGAGAAGCCAGCTTGGCTCACTCTGAGAGAAAGGTATGCTGAAGTTTCTGAAACGGTCAAAGCCAGGTCTGATCGGATTAGACATCAGTGCGTCTGCGATCAAATTACTCGAATTAAGTCTGGGCCCCGATGGCTATGTGGTGGAGAGCTACGGCGCCGAACCACTGCCCGAAGATGCGGTAGTGGAACAGGATAGTGTAGACCTGGAAGCCGTCTCCGAAGCCATTCAACGCCTTAAAAAGAAGACGAAAGCCAATGCGAAATCGGTGGCGGTCGCTGTCGCGGGCTCCGCGGTGATCACCAAAACCATCGAAGTTCCCGCATCTTTAAAAGAAGATCAGATCGAAGAGCAGCTGTTGATCGATGCAGATCAATATATCCCCTACCCGTTGGACGAGGTTGCGCTTGATTTTCAGGTGCTTGAAGAGAGCGCGCGATCGGCTGACTTGGTTGAAGTGTTGCTGGCTGCCTGCCGACGTGAGCACATTGAATCGCGTCAAGCGACGGTTGAGATGGCAGGGTTAGAAGCAGAAGTAGTTGATATTGAAGCACATTGTGTTCAGAGAGCGATCTCGTTAGATCTCGATCTCTTTACCCGAGACGGGGATGATGCTGGCAAAGATGTGCTGGCGATTGTTGATATCGGCGCAGAAATGATGACGTTGTCTGTGGTGTCTGGGAGCGAAGTACACTATACCCGTGAGCAGATGTTTGGCGGCAAGCATCTGACTGATGAGATCCAAAAGAAGTACGGGATGACCACGGGTGAAGCCGGTTA
>CAJYBS010000023.1 GCA_913064795.1 uncultured Gammaproteobacteria bacterium | reverse complement strand
CCGATCGCGCTAACCAGTTGGAAGGAGAACTCGGGTGTATTCACTTGGAAATCGGCGATCAAGTCCTCTAAGGTGATTCTAAAATTAGCGGCCACCGCGATGGTCGCCTGATCGTTGCTTGCCTGGACAGTGCTCGAGAAGAGTACGCTGGCTGTCAGTAACTGAAGCAGCAGCGTGAGGATTCGCGCGGTCAAACCAATCCTGCCTCGGCTCGCTGAATAAAATCTTGTATCAACCAACCGGAAATCGAAATCATAGCGGGAGGGTTGGGCAACGCATTGAAGGGAAACCACTGTGCATCGCTGAGTTCCTCTTCTTGAATGTTGATCTCACCGCTGTCGTATTCAGCGTGAAAGCCGAGCATTAGAGAGTTGGGGAATGGCCACGACTGACTGCCGAAGTAGGTGATGTTTTTAACGGTAATGCCAACTTCTTCGAGCACTTCTCTGCGCACAGTTTCCTCAATAGACTCGCCAGGCTCGACAAAGCCGGCAAGGACGCTATAGAAGTTCGCCCGGGCATTCACATTTTTTGCTAGTAAAATGTCCTGCCCTTTGTTAACGCAAACAATGATGGAGGGTGACAGCCGGGGGTAGAACATCAACCCGCAGTCTTTACATTTTCGAGACCGGTCAGCGCTCTCAGAGGTGGTGTCGCCACCACATTGACCGCAGTAACGATGGGTCTGAAACCATTCCACAATTTGTTTAGCACGACCGATGAGATAGAAAAGATCGATGTCAACGCTACTTAAAAAACTCCACAAGGTTTCGAAGTAGTAACCTTCGGGTTCTTCGGCCTCGCCGTTGACCTCGACCGCGAACAAGGGGATGTCTGCCATCAAACCCAAGAAATGCGAGGACTGGATTTCGAGCATTGACCAGCGGAGTTCGTCTTCACTTAAGGGTTGCCACTGCTCGTGAGCGGACAGACCCAAGATTTCTCCATCTGAAACAACGATATAGTGCGGATTTTGTACATCCACTGGGGCTACAGTGTTCGAAAGAAAGGATGACTTAAAATCAACTTGTTGCCAGTTCATGGATAAACCTCGACGAATTCTAGCGAGACTGTATCACAGGCCGCGCCATTGAATCATCCGTCAGTCAGTCATGCTTGGCCAGCCGGGGTCTGCCTGGGTAGTGCTCTTGCGATGGACCAGACCGAAATTCGGCGAGCGCCCCCTGATTTCAGAACTTGACTGACTTGATGAACTGTCGCCATGGAAGTGACGACGTCATCAACGACGGCGATGTGTTCCCCTGGAACGGCCTGGTTTAGAACAAATGGATTGCTTTGATGGTGTAAGCGAGCGGCTCGGCTCCGAAACTTTTGGGGTGAGGTTGCGTTCACTTTTTGAATCAGTCGACTCGATAGAGGAATCGCCAGTTGATGGGATAGATCCTTGGCGATAAGTGCCGCTGGATTGAATCCTCGCTCTCGGAGGCGCTGCCGATGTGAAGGTACAGGAACGAGCCGATCCGGCTTTTGTTCTGACCGCAATGGCCCATGAGCGAGGCACACCGACAGCGCCCGCCCGAGGTGAAGTTGCTCAAAATCTTTAAAGCTGACGATGAGGGCTTGGACTGGAAACTCGTAGACAAAGGCGGCGCGACATTCATCGAAGGCAAGATGAAGGGCACCACAGCGTGTCTTTTGATGGAGCGGCCAAGGAATAGCGCAGTTTGGACAGCCTTTGGGTAACCAGGGTAGATCTCGGGTGCAATCGATGCAGATGCTGGCGGCTTGCCGCTGAGACTGACCGCACAATAAACAGGGTATCGAAAACAACGTTAGAAGGTGATCAATCAAAGGGCGAACTCGACCGGGGAAGCCCGTTGATGATCTCAGGAACCGGCGGGTCCGCTGTAGGCTATTGGCCTTGGCGCGGGTGGGTTTATTCTGAGTTGCAAATTTGCCCATCGACTGGGGCATTGCAAACCTTAAACCGCTTGAGTTGGCCTAGCCAAAAGATAACCGCTTCTTGGTGCGTTCGCTGCTCGGCGCCGATGAACCCAGTGATCTTTAATTCAATGGTAACAAGGTAGGTGCCTCGCCCCAGTATGGCCTTAGTCAGGCGTAGATAGCCCAGATCACTCTCGGTCATTTTTGGACAAGTGAGCATGACGACGGTCGATGGGTAATTGGCCTCTAGACCTGTCCAGATCTTGCTGAACTGCGGGGCCTGGCAATCCTCGGCCCGATTGAGTTCATAGTCTCTGAGCTGCTCATCGATGGACCCCTCAATATCCGCTAAAAGGTGTTCGAGTCGAATTGTGATATCGGGCTGCCCGGATTGAAGGTTAGGCACGTGATACTCATCAATCCGAGCGCTGGCGGATTGGGTTTGAAAAGTCAGCGCTGAGCCTGTCGGAATTGGGCCCACCAGACGCTCGGATTCGATAGCGATTGGCGGGGTCTTGCATGAAATAAGGAGCACCGACAAGCACGCGATCACTACTTTGATCCTAAGATGAGCACTAAGGTTCGAGCAATGCTGAAAGCCAAAGCCGCTTGCAGGGGGGCGATACTGGGTGGGTAAATGCATTCGTTGACTCGCTGGTTGAAGCGAATGAGGGTAGCCGGTGCTCAGGAACGAAAAAAGTTGTTTTAGGCACTGCGTCTGGGGCTCAAGGTGCAAAAGTGGCGTCACGTCTTGATGTTCCGGGGCACAGGAATAAGCCCTTTCAGTCCAAAGTCCCCTATCTGGCGAAGTTCTTTTCAGTCCCTCCCGGCAGCGTGGGCTGCCAGAGCCGTTAGGTCACACTATTCGGAAGCTGGAGCCGCCAGAGTCAGCGCGTAGGTTTTGATTTCATCATCTCTGAGCGTTGTAATCTCGACAGTATCCCCCGGACTATGCTGTTCCAGCAAAGAGAGCATGGTGTCTTCATTGGTTACGGGTTCAGCGTCAATGGCGATGATGACATCACCGAGATGGAGTTTCCCCCGTCGGTCCTCGCGGACGCCAATGATTCCCGCCCTCGCTGCCGGAAGACCCGGTTTAACGGCGAAAACGACCACGCCTTTGATTTTAAGGCGTTTGGTCCAAGAGTCTGAAAGCGTTTCGATCCCGAGAACAGGTCGATACAGTTTGCCGTATTTCTTGAGTTGAGGAACCAAGGTCTTCAGGGTCGAGACAGGGATCGCGAAACCGATTCCAGCACTGGCCCCGCTTGGGCTGTAAATCGCAGTATTGACACCAATGAGTTCGCCCTGGGAATTGAGCAGTGGGCCGCCGGAGTTACCCGGATTGATCGCCGCATCGGTCTGGATGACATTGGAGATGGTGCGATTGTTCATGGATTTGATTTCCCGTCCCAGAGCGCTGACAACCCCCACCGTCAGGGTTGTGTCCAGGGCAAAAGGATTGCCGATGGCGAGTACTTTTCGTCCGACGGCCAAAGCATCTGAATTGCCCAAGGGTAACGGGCTCAGTATCTCTTTCGGTGCATCGATTTTGAGCAAGGCAATATCCTTCTCTGGCGAGGTGCCGACGACCTTGGCTTCAAACTGCTGTCCGGATTGAAGGGCAATATTGATTTTATTGGCGCCGTAGACAACGTGAAAATTCGTGACAATCAAGCCGTCATCATCCCAGATGAAACCCGTGCCTGACCCTTTCGGTATTTCGAGTACATTCAAGGAGAAGCGCTGTCGCCGCAATTGGGTGTTGGTTACGAACACGACAGAGGGGCTAGCCGCCTCAAAGACAGCGATGTTGTTGGCCTCATCGGTGATGAGCAGAGGCGCGGTTGCGTTGGTAGCATCGGTTGCCGCGGTCGCTTCCTTTTTGACCATCGTGAGGAGGGCCGCGCCTGCAATGAAGCCGATAAGGAAAACAAACCAAAAATTCTTCATAGACGGAGCCGATTTACCGGGTCAATGGATTCACTTGCTCTACGGGATTAGAGACATCAGTAAAACGATTGAGTTCATATAGATCTTCGGCCGTGAGGTGTCCGATGAGCTCCTTCAGGCGGAGGGTGTCGTTAATATAACGATAGCGAGCACTGGCGAACTGAAACTCTGAAAAATACAGACGCTGCTGAGCAAGGAGTACGTCGACGATGTTTCGTGTACCGACCTCGTAACCTGTTTCGGTGGCTTCGAGTGCCGAGCGTGAGGACTCAATGCCTCGGAGGTTGGCTTTGACTCGAGCGACATCGGTGTTGATCGCGGTGAAGAGCGCGCGGACGTTTTCGCTGACTTGGCGCTGGGCAAGATCAAGGGTTTCTTTGGCCTCGATGAGCCGATATTCCGATTGCCGAACAGCGGACCGAGTCCCGCCACCAGAATAAATCGGCAGAGTTAATTGCAGACCATAGACTTCGGTGTCTGAACGGTTGGTTTGAAAGGCGCTTGGGTTTTTGCTGGTCTGAGAGCTGTAACTGATCGATGCATCCAAGGTCGGTAGATGCCTAGATTTACTGATCGAGGCTTGCTTTTCGGCGGCTGCAACCGCGGCACGACTGGCGATAATCGTGGTATTTTTTTTGAGCGCAGCATCGACCCATGCCTCTTCATTATTGGGTTCTGGATGCCGAACGGGAAAGTCAGCAGTCAACGCATGGACGGCGTTAAAGGACTGACCGGTTAATCGCATGAGCGGCTCAAAACTGCGCGCCTGAGCCCCTTCTGCCTCGATCACATTGACCGTAGAGGCATCGAAGCTTGCTGTTGATTCAAGCACATCGGTAATGGCAACCAGGCCGACGTCAAAGCGTTGCTGAACCTGCTCGAGCTGTCTTTTAACGGCATTTCGCTCAGCATTCGCAGATCCAAGGCCATCATGCGCCTCTAAAATAGCGAGGTAAGACGCTGCTACACGAACGATGAGTGCGAGTTCCTCGGCGGTGTAACTCGCCTGGGCTTGGGCCTTTATGCTCTTAGATTGCTGATACTGGTACCAGCGATCCATTCGAATCAAGGGTTGAACGACACCTGCCTGCCAGGATTCGTTGATGGTTGTGGTATCTTCAAAAAGGGTCACGCCGGTCAAAGGATTAAATTCGCGTAAAGATGGGCTGGTGATGTCCTGATAATTGGCGGAGATCGATATTCCAGGCAGAAGGCCGGCTCGCGCTTGGGGAACAACTTCACTTTGAGCATTGAAGGCTGCTTGTGCGGCGCTGATTTGCGGATCATTTTTTACGGCTAGTTGGTAAACCCCCTTTAAATCAATGCTTTGTGCAAAGGATGCACTGCAAAGCAAAATACACAGGGAGCCAAGTAATGATCGTAAATTATTCATAATGCGTTCTCAGTGGTCGCTTATGCCAGCGCCGGGTGGCAAATAATACGCGTCTCCAATGGATTTTGCGAGCGGCGCGTAGGTCGACCAGTCTTGCTCGAGAGGCCAACATGAATCTTGAAATAGGATAGATTAACAAACCCTGAATGCTAGATGTTCGGGGTTAGCGTGTTGATCTCTGGCAGCGGGAAGAAGTCGAGGCTCGATTGAATAAAATCCGCCATTGCCAAACAATGATGTTCGCAAAACGGCGCAGCCAGGACCTGCAGTCCAATCGGCAACCCTTGTTGGTCGAGACCACAGGGGATAACAACGCCTGGCCAACCCGTTAAATTATAGGTCATAGTGTAAGAGTAATTGAGCATATCCTCAGCCGTACCGTGCTCGATCGCCGTCGTTGCATTGACCGGGCAGATTAAAACATCCACTGCATTGAATGTTCTAAGCATTGCACTTTTAAAGCCATCCCAGATCGAAAGAATGTGGGTCAATTCGGAAGCCGACAGTCCCGGGGCGGCTTGCGCCAAGTTTCGGGCGATGGCCTGAGAAGGTGTTTTTGTATTAGACCGCTCTAACAGATCCTTGACGGTTTCGTGATCGTCTGCACCGAGGACCCGTGAAAAGATTAAGGGCGTCATCTCAATGCCGTCAGGAAGATGCTCAGCGATCGAGAGGCCAGAACCTGACAGATGATCAACCACGGATTGCAACGCGTTGCAGATGTCAATTTCAGGCTCTGCCAAACCATTGTTGAGATGATATCCCACCCGCAGCGTCCTTGGATCAGTGAGCTCGGTGGATATCTCTGGCGCGCGCCGGGCGTAGGGATCGACGAAATCTGGTCCCTCTATCACTTCTAGCAAAAGCGCTAAGTCCTGAACGTATCGAGCCATTGGACCGGGCTGAGTCAAAGGTGCCCACAGGCCTTCGCTGGGTAGGGCATTACCGGTGCTGGGAACCCGGCCGGACGTTGGCTTAATGCCGGCTATCCCGCAGTAATGCGCAGGGAGGCGAATACTCCCCCCTGTATCTGTGCCAATGTCAAAAGGAATCGCACGTGCAGCAATCAGCGCTGCAGCGCCGCCAGAGCTGCCGCCGGGGGTTCGGGAAGGGTCGAACGGATTATTGGTTCGGCCGAATAGATTGTTGTCCGTCTGAAACGCAAGCGTGAATTCGGGTGTATTGGTCTTGCCCATTAAAATTGCCCCTGCGCCCCGTAAGCGGGCAACGCAACTGGCATCTCGACTCGGCCTAAAGTCTGCTCGACCTTCACTACCCCAGGTGGAAACAAAATCAAAGGTGTCGAGGCTGTCTTTGATGGTCATGGGGACGCCATGGAGAGGGCCTAGGGTTTCACCTGATGCCTGGGCGGCGTCGGCCTTAGCGGCATACTTAAGAGAAAGTTCAGGATTTGAAGCAACCACGGCGTTGAGTGCAGGGTTAACCGCTTCGATGCGAGCGAGCGCCGCTTCTGCTAGCGCCACCGCGGTCGTCTCGCCATTCTTGACGGCTTTAGCAATGGTCGTGATCGGTTGATCAAGTAGCTCTGACATAGTGAATGCTTTACTGAAGGTTTGGTCCCACTCTAAGCAGATTTTTTGTGGGTCACAAGCCTCATCGATTCAAAACCATGTGATCCTGGCAGGGGATCAAACACTAGCCTGCAGGATTGATTGCGAGGCTAAAAGCGTGATCGTCAATCGAGAGCGGGGCCATCGACTCTGAGGCAGTGTCCAGAATCGTCAGTGCTTCGCAGAGGGTTTCCCGTTTGATATAGGCAGTGTGTGTATCAATGGCGTGTTGTATTGCTGGGTCGCCAGAGACTTCGATGACAATTCGGTCGGTGACCTCAAGTCCTTGCTCTTTTCGGGTCTTTTGAATGCGGCTGACGACTTCTCGAGCGAGCCCCTCTGCGATCAGTTCGTCATCGAGATCTGTCGCAAGGTCAATGGAAATGAAACGGTTCGAAACTGCGTTGGTTCCGGGCTTGGCTTCTCGAAAGATAAGAATGTCTTCGACTGAAAAGGTTTCATCCTCGATTGTAATTGCGCCCTGGTCTTGGAGTTCGGTCAGTTCAGAGCTATCTAACTGGTCGATTGCCTGTTTGAAGTTTTTGAATCGCCCACCCAGTCGTTTCCCCAGAATCGGGGAGTTGGGTCTCGCAAACAAGCTGATGTAATCCGATTCGTTGGTTTCGTACGCAACGGCTTTGACGTTCAGTTCGCTTTGGATGTAAGGCTCAAGACGGCTGATTTCTGTGAGTAACGCGGGATCCTGGTGCAAAATAATGAGATTTTTCAGCGGATATTTGGTTTTTACCCGGTCTTGATTGCGTTTCTGGCGACCCAGCAAGATGATGTTTTGCATTCTGCTGACAGCCTCCTCGAGAGCTGGCGCAATGCGGGACGATTCCGGTTGGGGATACTGACAAAGGTGAACTGACTCCGGGCTATTCGCTTGCTTGGGTAGGGCTTTAAACAGGGTTTCGGATAAAAAAGGAGCAAAAGGCGCCATACAAACCGTGAACTCATGCACTGCGGTGTAAAGGGTTTGAAAGGCGTGGCGTTTGTCATCCGTTAATGCTTCGTCCCAAAAACGACCCCGATTGAGTCGAATGTACCAGTTGGTCAAGTCCTCGATGAAATCAAACAGTGCAGGCACAACATTGTACAAACGATAGGCTTCCATCTCTCGAGTGATGTTTGTCTTCAGAGATTCCAGTCGCGATAGGATCCATTGATCCATAATATTTGGGCTGGCCTGGGGGCTTGGACTCGGTGACCAAGCATCGATCCGGGTATAGGTTTTTAAAAATCGATAGGCATTGAGCCATGGCAGTAGCGCGCGTCGGGTCATTTCCTTGACCCCCGCATCGGTGAACCGTTGTTCTTCACCCTTGACCAGCCCTGAGTTGATCAAATAAAGCCGAAGCGCGTCCGCCCCGTAGGCCTCCATGAGATCATCAGGCGGCGTGTAATTGCGAAGCCGTTTAGACATTTTTTTACCGTCTTCGGCCATAACAATCCCATTCACAATGACGTTTTTGAAGGGATTGGTCTCGAACAAGGCATAACCCAAGACAATCAATGTGTAAAACCAGCCCCGGGTCTGATCTAAACCCTCAGCAATAAATTCGGCGGGAAATCCTTGCTCGAAAAGACGCTGGTTTTCGAAGGGGTAGTGCAGCTGTGCATAGGGCATGGCGCCTGATTCGAACCAACAATCTAGGACCTCATCGATTCGGCGGTAGACACCCACCTCACCGGGCTTCGTAAAAGTGAGTGCATCAACCACCTCACGATGCAGATCATCAACTTTAACGCCGGTTAGATTCTTGAGCTCTTCGATCGAGCCGATGCAGTGTGTGTTGCCGGTTTCGTCATTGATCCAAATCGGTAGGGGTGTTCCCCAATAGCGGTTTCTCGAGATGGCCCAATCCATGGCGCCTTCCAGCCAGTTACCCATTCGACCGTTCTGAATGTGCTCAGGGACCCAGCGTATATTCTGGTTCTCCGCAACCAGGGCCTCTTTGATTTGCGCGACCTTGACGTACCAAGAATCGATGGTTCGGTAAATGATGGGGGTATCTGACCGTGGACAAAACGGGTAACTGTGTTGGATGACTTCTTGGACATAAAGGGCGCCCGATGCCTTCAAGGCACGGATGATCGCTTTGTCAGCCTCTTTGACGTGTTGCCCGGCAAAATCGGTTACCGCATCGGTGAAACAACCCTGCATGTCGATGGGACACACGAGTGCATCAATTCCTGCCTGCTTGAGCACTCGTAAATCATCCTCTCCAAATGCGGGTGCTTGATGAACGATGCCTGTTCCGCTGTCGGTTGAGACATAATCATCTGAGACAACTTGAAAGGCGCCATTGGCGCGTTCATCGAGGAAGTAAGGGAAGGGCGGATCATAGGTTTTGCCGACCAGCTCAGCGCCCAGAAAGGTCTCAACCACGGTCAGTGACTTTTGATCTTCGTAATGGGGTAGTCGGTCAGAGGCGATAATGATGTGAACGCCAAGCGTCTCGTCGCGGACCTTGCTATAAGTGATGTCATCACCAACACACAGTGCGAGATTCGAGGGCAAGGTCCAGGGTGTGGTCGTCCATGCCGCGATGAATGTGTCTTGCTCATCACAGAGCTTAAAAAGAACCGTAACCGCAGGGTCTTGGGTCTCCTGGTAGTTGCTGCCTGCTTCAAAATTGGAGAGCACGGTGCCCAGAGCGGTTGAAAAAGGAACCACTTTTTCGCCGCGATAGATGAGGTCTTTGTTCCACAGTTGCTGAACAACCCACCAAACCGACTCCATGTACCAGGGTTCCATGGTCTTATAGTCATTATCAAAATCGACCCACCGGCCAATTCGACTGATGGTCTTGCGCCACTCTTGGGTGTAGCGTTGAATGATTCCTCGACAGGCATCGTTGTAACCCTTGATGCCGAGCTTCTCAACCGCTTCAGCCGAGGATAAGCCCAATGATTTGTCAATTTCATGTTCAATGGGCAGTCCATGGCAGTCCCAACCAAACCGGCGCTGGACGTAGCGCCCCTGCATGGTGAAATATCGGGGAACGGCATCTTTAAGAATCGATCCAACCAGGTGCCCGTGATGCGGCAGTCCTGTTGCGAAAGGGGGGCCGTCATAGAAAATATAGGGATCATTGTCCTGGGTGGCTTGAAGGCTTTTTTGGAAAATGTCCTGGGACTGCCAGAACTCCAGAATGTGGTGTTCAGCATCAACAAATGAGAAGCCATCTGCATCCGGATCGATAGGCCGTTGACTAGACATTGTGGGTCTCCAAAGTAGCACTGCTAAGCGCAGTAGAATCGTGGATCAAGCCGAATTGATCTGGGAGGTCAGTTAGATCGGCTATCCTAGCGACTCTCGCCCTCCTGTCAATATCTGTTCAACCCTGATGATTTTGAACACCGGTTACACTGCCGCGTAAGTTTATTTTCTCTAAAACGGCAGCCACTAATTTTTCTATCTGAAATTCAAAATACCAGTCGGGTGCATCGGAATGATGAATGGAGGTTGTGCCGACCAGCTTAAAGTCCCAACCCTCACGCTGTGCACGCGCATTGAGGGCACTGAGACGATCCCATGCGGGTTCGCTCAGCACTGGATGAACACAGGCCGCTGTGATGTTTTGAGCGCCCTCATCTTTGAGTGTTTCGATGGCGGCGACCACAGAGCCAGCCGTATCGATAATGTCATCAACGAGCAGAATATCTTTACCTGCAACCTCGCCAATTAAGTTTGATCGAAAGACGGTGTTTGGCTGGGAATAATCACGCTCTTTGGAAAGTGCCGCAAGGTCCGCAGAGAGCTCTTCGGCGTAGATACGAGCATTTTCAAGGTAACCGACGTCCGGCGAGACCACCACGCCCCCGGGCAGTCCGCTGGCTTTCAGCCAGGGCCCAAATTGCGTCGTCAGAAAACGGTTTCCTAGGTGGGTTTGACTTG
>CAJYBS010000022.1 GCA_913064795.1 uncultured Gammaproteobacteria bacterium | reverse complement strand
TTTCAGGCGCGCCAAGGAGCCGAAGCGATCATCCAGACGACCCCCGAGGTAAGCCCCGAGCATCGCTGACACGCTGGTACAGAGGCCGAAGATCAGCAGCGAAATCGTATCCCAATTGAAGTTACCCGCAGCATAAACGCCACCAAAAATAAGCACACCCACCATGCCATCGTTGAACAACATACGCGCCAGCAAATACCGGCCAATATTCGCGTAATGTTTCAGCTGAGAAATCGTTTTGAACACGTCTTTCAGGCCCGACCTTGCGGCCGACACCAGCGTCAGGCCCGAGGACGGTGTGTCGGGTGTGAAAAACAAAAGCGGCAGGGTGAAAACAAGCATCCACAGACCCGAAATCGGTCCAACAATCCGGTCTTGCTCATGGGCCGCTTGATCAATTCCCCAGAGCGGCTGATCGGGCAAGAACGACCAGGTCTCAACCCCGGGAAGCGCAAAGGCAAATAGAACAAACACCATCAGCGAGACACCCCCGAGATTCCCGAGGGAAAACGCGAGCCCGGAGACCAATCCCGCACGATTGGCTGGGGTGATCGAGGGCAACATTGCGTTGTGAAAGACCTCTGAGTAAGCAAACGCGAGGTTAATCAAAAGCAACAGTAAAAACGTCCAATAGAGATCAGAGCCTTGAGCGCCTGGCATCACCCACCACAGCATACAGGCCCCGATACTCATAAACATGACCGTTCCCGCGATCCAAGGTTTACGTCGACCTTGCTTGTCAGCAATCGCTCCCAAAAAAGGAATGGTCAGAGCGAGCAGCGCGCCGGAGACTGCATTGAGATATCCGATCAATGCTTGACCATAGACGGGGTCTCCCACGACCTGGGTGCTGAAATAAGGGAAGAAAATATAAATCACGACTAAAATATAGTAGGGATCCCGGCCGAGCTGTCCGCTCGTCCAACTAAAATACCCCAGGGGTGAGGCGGCCGGTGTTCCGGCAATCGATTGCACTGGCGTCGTCATACTGGCTCCTTGACCGCTGATCGCACCTTGGATTAGCCCAATGCGCCCTCTCGCGCCCAGGTGATCAGTGTTTCCATTGAGTAACCCAAATCCATCAGCACTGCCGCAGTATGCTCACCCACTTCAGGGGATGGGGCGTTTATGGGTACTTCGGTTTGGCTAAACCGTGCGGGCGACCGAGGTTGAATCATCGACCCCGCGATTGGATGCTCAAACCGTAACAAACTTCCGCGAGCTTCAATCTGTGGGTCTGAAATTAGATCGGCTCGGCGGTTAACCCTGCCGACAGGAATTTCGTTGGCCGCAAACAAATCAACGAGTTCTTCTGTACTGTAGTCTTCACAGCTGCCGTTCAACCGATGCGAGACAATCGCGCCATCCTTGGTTCGACTGACCTCGTAGAGATCGGCGAGATCACCCGCTTTGGCAACGCCTTGCCCTTCAAAGCTCTCATTCCACATCAGGTCAGGCCAATTAAAGTAGAGCGCTGCATCTAACATCGTCAGTTCAATGTGTTGTCCCCCGCCGCCGCGCTCTCTTGCAAACAATGCCGCGGTCATCGCCTGAGCCGCGGTCAAAGAAGTGACCTTGTCGTACAAGATGGTGCGGATCATCGCGTAATCTTCCGATTGGCCCTGAGCATCAAGAATGCCGCTCATTCCTTGGATGACATAGTCATACACTTTCTGCTCAGCATAGGGGCCTGAATCGCCCATTCCCGAGATCGACAGGTAGATAAGCTCTGGATAGCTGCTTTTCAGCGTTTCATAGTCGAGCCCTAGGCGAGCCATTTTACCGGGCCGGTAGTTTTGAAGGACCACATCTGCTGTCCCGATCAACTCTTCCGCTAGCCGCCGCCCAACCTCCGTCTTAAGATTCAGCGCAACCGACTTCTTGTTCCGATTAATCATTGAGAATATTGCACTGACGCCATTGCGGCTGGCACCCAGCCCTCGAATGCCATCACCCCAACCAGGGGGTTCTACCTTAATGACCTCAGCGCCTTGATCCGCCAGCATCACCGCCGCCATCGGTCCAGAGACAACTGCTGAGAGATCAATCACCCGGACGCCGGAAAGCGGTCCTGCGGACTGGGGCTCAGACTGATGAGAAAAATCGGACATGGCTTCATTGGACCTAGGGTTGATCGGGGAGTCAACGCCTAAATCAGTGTTGTTTGTTCTGCTTGAGTCCTGCTGATCGCTTGGACCTATCCTGAGCAGACTGACTTCATCGAAAGCCCTCTTCCTGATCTAGGGTCTTGTTTTTTAACTGCGGCGCCTGTCTTTATCGGGTTCAACCGCACAGAGCATCAATTCCGCACAAAATAGACGGGATCCCTGCTAAGATTGCTGTCCGCCCTGGCTACCCATCGAGGCGGATTTGCACCGACGAGACCGTTTGCGCATAAATCGCGTAGGACGCTTTAAAAGAAGGACATCAGCATGAAAGATGAATTTGACGATATTGGTGGGCACATCAGTAAGCAAAACGACAATTACACGGTGAAAGATAACTACGTCGGCGATAATCTTTTACTCAGCAGCACGCACCTGTTTCCGGGAAAACAAACCGCGGGGCACAAACACCTGTTACAAGATGAGATCTTCTTTTTTACCCAGGGCGCTGGTGAGATGTATCTACGGCATCCTGACGAAGGACAAGGCGAGCAAGAGGAAGTCTACGAGGTCAACGCACAATCTATTGTCACGGTTCAGGCTGGGATTTTTCATCGGGTGCACAATACCGGGAAAACAAAACTCAAATATCTAAGGGTTATGAATCGCCCGTAGGTTTCTTTGATCGTCAGACCCAACGTTGATCCTCTGGGACAAGGCCAGTTGCGCTTGCTCCGGCGCTCTGTGCGGCAGTGCTCTGATGGATTCCCTTATTCTCAAATCATTGCTCGGGCCTTTCTGAGTGGGCTCGGTGGTTCAGCCTGAGCGCTTGAGGGAAAGCACCATCGCACCCTCCCTCAAGATCTCTCCTGTTTCAGCGCCGAAAGCGAACCCGTTAATCCCCAGGCTTTTTATCGCTGCATCTTCAATTCTTCACTCGGTCAGCTATGCTGGGTAAAACCGGACAACCCGAGAGGTGCAGGAACCATGAAACTAGGCATGATGTTGGGATTTGAAAAATCCATCGGGACCCTCTCGTCCATCGCCCGGGAAGCAGAAGCAGCAGGCATCCATTCTCTCTACACCGTCGATGCGGGCAGAAGTGCGACCATCACGGCCGCCGCGGTCATACACGCCACCCAGCGGGCTCGAGTTGGCACTTATATCGTGAATGCCTATGCCCGCGAGCCTTGGATGACCGGGCTTGAGGCACGGGACCTCAATGAAATCAGCGATGGACGCTTTGTTTTGGGGGTCGGAACCGGCAACCTCCATTTTAATGATTTGTACATGGGCATCGATTCAACGCGGTCGAAAACGAAAATGCGCGATTTCATCCAGATCGTTAAAGCCATGGTCAGTGGGCGAGCCGCGGAGCGCGTTCGCTATCAGGGGGAGCAGCATCGCATTCGATGGCGCGCCACCTTCGAGCCGATCACACCCACCTTACCGGTCTATCTGTCAGCTTCAGGTCCCAACATGGTGCGGCTTGCAGGCGAGGTATCCGACGGCGTCGGCATTGGGATCATGTCGTCAGTCGAATTTGTGCGCGATATCGTCATGCCCAATGCCAGAGCCGGCGCCATTGCGGCGGGTCGTGACCCAGAAGCGTTGGCTTTTCCAACGGCAGCAACGATCAGCATCAACCAAGATATCGATGCAGCTCGGGATGCAAGCCGCGCCGCAATCTGTAAGCTCTATCATCCAATTCCACATCCTTATTACGACTTGCAGTTTCGTCAGCTTGGCTTCTCAGAATTTGCTGACCAGGCGGCCCAACTAATGCCCGCTGGGCGCTTGCGCGACGCCATGGCCCTGGTTCCAGATCAACTCATCGACGATCTGACCATCACCGGTAACCCCGAGCAGTGTGCCCAGCGAATTCAAGCGTATGAGGGCGTCGCTGACGAGTTAATCTTGGCGCGAACAGGTCAACGGGACGACACGAGAGGCCTTGCTGATTATCAGGAGATGTTTGAATTGATCAGCCAGTGCTCAGACTGATGTGCAGCCCAAGCAACATGAAGGCTGGAGCGCTCATGCCTCGGTCGTTTGGGCGTAAACTCAGCGAAGGGATTTCAGTCATCGAAAAAGGAAGCCAACCATGATGCATCACTTGTTCGATCTCGAAGGCCGGGTGGCCCTAATCACTGGCGGTAACGGCGGCATTGGACTCGGCATGGCCGAAGGCCTTGCTTCCCAGGGTTGCGAGGTCGCGATTTGGGGAACAAACCCTGATAAGAATCAAAACGCGCTGGCGGTGCTTCAGGCCTATGGCCCCAAGGTCACTGCCTGGCAATGCGACGTGGGAGACGAGGCCGCCGTGAGGCAATGCTTCGATGAGACGCTCGCAGCCCACGGCAGGATCGACGGCTGCTTCGCTAATGCAGGTGTCGGCGGTCGTGCAAATCATTTTGATGAAATGGACACCGAGGAGTGGCGCCGAATTATGCAGGTTAATCTCGATGGGGTGTTTTATACCTTTCGGTGTGCTGCGGCGCATATGCGTAGGCGCGCGGAACAAGGGGATGCTTTTGGCCGACTCATTGGCACCTCCAGTCTTGCCGCTGTTTCCGGACAAGCCCGAGGTGAACATTATGCGGCAACTAAGGGCGCGCTCATCACGATGGCCAAAGCTTTAGCGGTTGAGTACGCCCGATATGGCGTGACGGCCCATACCCTGCTCCCGGGTTGGATTGAGACAGAAATGACGGAGTCATCCTTTGCTTGGGATCGATTCGTCGAGAACGTCATGCCTCGAATCCCGATGCGACGCTGGGGTAAGCCTGAGGATTTTGCGGGCATCGCGGTCTACATCATGAGCCAAGCCAGCAGCTACCACACTTCCGAAACCCATCTGATCGATGGTGGCTATGCTAACTTTTAGCGGCATCCTCGGCCCTTGAGGAGCCCGATGTTGCTCGTGGTTGCGTTCAAGAATTTCCAAAGGCAGGTCAAAACCGGTCCCTACCCGAACTTTTTTGAATCCTGGGAAAATCCCGAAAAGCAAATGCGGAGCGCAATGACGGCACAATGATTGGGGATAACCTCATTGCGTTTTTAATTCGCAAATTATTGTGCCCAGCCTACAAACTTTTAAGCCCGGACGCCCATAACCTTGTTGTTGGCAACCGTTCGTCGCCATGACCCGCCGAGCGCGTCCTCACCAGAGACATCGGCGCATCTCGGTCAGCGGCCCATTTACAACCTGCTCAAGAGAACAACCCTTCTCCCAAACGCTTAAGCCTACGGCGCCCGGGATCATTTAACCGTTAAAGAAATTTCATCGTAATTGGGTGCTCAAGGTTGCCTTGATGTCTGGTAAGATGCCGCCCCAATTATCGAATCATTGTTTTAAGGAACGCTCTTGATCACCTGCGCGAACATCACCATGCAGTTTGACTCCAAACCACTGTTTGAAAATATCTCCGTTAAATTTGGAGAGGGGCGTCGCTATGGTCTGATCGGTGCTAATGGCAGCGGTAAATCAACGTTCATGAAAATCTTGAATGGCTCCCTCACCCCGAGTAATGGCAGCGTTTCGATTGATTCCGACCTTCGTGTAGGCGAGCTCAATCAAGACCAGTTCGCCTTTGAGGCCTTTAGCGTGGTGGATACCGTCATCATGGGTCACAAAGCCCTTTGGCAGGTTAAGCAGGAGCGCGACCGCATCTACGCGCTGCCCGAAATGTCCGAAGAGGACGGGATGAAGGTTGCCGATCTAGAGAGCGAATATGCAGAGATGGATGGTTATTCGGCGGAAAGTCGGGCCGGAGAAATATTGATTGGTGCGGGCATCGATCCTGGGCTTCACTATGGGCCCATGAGTGAAGTTGCACCGGGCTGGAAGCTCAGGGTGTTGCTGGCGCAAGCGTTATTCTCAGATCCCGATATTTTGTTATTGGATGAGCCGACCAACAACCTTGATATCCATACCATCCACTGGCTTGAAGATGTTCTTACGGCCCGAAGCAGCACGATGATTATTATTTCCCACGACCGGCACTTTTTAAATTCGGTCTGTACTCATATCGCAGATATCGATTATCAATCTTTGAGTGTTTACCCCGGCAATTATGATGACTTTATGATTGCCTCTACCCAAGCGCGAGAACGAGTCAGTTCACAAAATGCCAAGAAGAAAGCGCAGATCGCGGAGCTCAAACACTTTGTCAGCCGATTCTCAGCCAATGCTTCGAAAGCCAAACAGGCTACGTCTCGAGCCCGCCAGATCGATAAAATCGAGTTAGAAACGATCAAGCCTACCAGTCGGGTCAGCCCCTACATCCGGTTTGAACAGGAAAAGAAACTCCATCGGTTGGCGTTGACCATCGAGGGCTTGGGGCATGGCTTCGAGGGAGACGAGCAGCTGTTTGATCGTGGCGATCTCATGCTCGAAGCCGGCAGCCGGCTCGCGATCATCGGCCAAAATGGCGTAGGCAAATCCACCTTGCTCAAGTGTTTAATGCAGGAAATTGCGCCGAACGCTGGTGAAATCAAATGGTCTGAGAACGCCTCGGTGGGCTACTGTCCGCAAGACACCTCGGCCGTCTTCGATGATGATCGAAACTTGTTTGACTGGATGAGCCAATGGCGCAAGCCTTCCCATGATGAGCAAGCTGTACGGGCGACACTCGGCCGGATGCTGTTCTCCAACGAAGACTTTAAAAAGCCGGTGCGGGTGTGCTCGGGTGGTGAGAAGAATCGCCTGATATTTGGCAAACTCATCATGCAGGATCACAATGTGCTTGTGCTGGACGAGCCAACGAACCATCTCGATATGGAGGCCATTGAATCGCTCAACTTGGCGCTCGAAAACTATGAAGGAACTTTGATCTTTGTCAGTCACGATCGAGAATTTGTCTCATCTTTGGCCGACCGTATTATCGAGATTAAGGACCAAACCCTGACGGATTTCAGGGGCAGTTTTGATGAGTATCTCGATACCCAGGCCATCGAGCTTAACGCAGCAAGAATCAGTTAACCCCGCGCCAGCGACACCGCTACCCGCTGGAGAAACTCCTCGAAAAGCCCGACCTTGGGTCACCCATCCACTCGTGCCCTGACAGCTCCCGGCGGGCATATTTTATGGGAGTCCTAGAGCGACGCTTTGTGTAAACGGCTCCAACGCCAAACCAGCAATTTCCATTCCTCTTTGATTTCCAACCAAGAGTAGACTTGGGTAGGATGAGTCCTCAACCCGGTCAGCCAATTCCCTCGGCTCTTCATCAGGAATCAGAATGAGTGAATCAGAAAACAATAACCATCAGGCGTCACCGATGAAGTCCTCATCCAGTTGGTATTCCCATTACGTTCTCTTTGTCTTGGTGATCGTCTATATCTTTAATTTTGTCGACCGCAATATTCTGTCGATCTTAAGCCAAGATATTCAGGCTGACCTTGGCATCACCGACGCCGAAATGGGTTTCTTGTATGGGACGGTTTTCGCTGTCTTCTATGCGGTCTTTGGTATTCCTCTGGCACGCTTCGCCGATGTTTGGGTGCGCCGTAGCTTAATTTCCATGGGCCTGATGTTCTGGAGCGCGATGACGGCGCTGTCTGGTTTCGCGCAATCATTTCCCCAGCTGGCCGCATTCCGAATTGGCGTCGGTATTGGTGAAGCCAGCGCCTCGCCCGCTGCTTTCTCGATGTTGTCAGATTATTATTCCCCCAAGGTTCGCGCCACGGTCCTCGCGATTTATTCATCCGGTGTTTATATCGGCGGCGGTATTGGCCTGTTTATTGGCGGTTTCATCATGGAAACCTGGAACGGCAATTATCCGGTAGCAGCCGAGGCACCCCTTGGTATCAAAGGCTGGCAAGCTGCATTCTTAGCCGTGGGTCTACCCGGTATCCTCATGGCAATCTGGGTTCGAACGCTCCGTGAGCCCAAGCGAGGACAATCTGAGAATCTCATCGCCGCCGAACACCCAGCACCTTGGAGTGTGCTGCGCACAGAGATGGCGACAATGTTGCCGATCTTCAATTTGTGGGGTTTAAAACGTGCGGGGGCTTCCTTGCCGATGAACGGCCTTGCGGCGCTAACCATCGCGGCAGTCGCTCTTATGCTCATCGAAGTGACCGCCAATGTCCCGCAGTGGGTCGCATTGGGCATCGGCGTCTATGTCACATTCACGTGGGCGCAATCACTCAAGCACCGAGACCCTGCGACCTTCAGTATGATTTTTCGGTCTCGCGGGCTTCTGTTTACGACCACTGCATTCCCAACCATTGCCTTTGTGACTTACGGTATTGGTTTTTGGACGGCCCCACTGCTTTTAAGACTGCATGACACCTCGCCGGGGGAGGTCGGAATGTATATCGGCCTCGGGAGTGCGCTCGGAGGCCTCATCGGCGTCACACTGGGCGGAATCATGGGTGATTGGGCCAAGCAAAAGCACCCCGCCGGCAGACTCCTGATTGGGTTCTTTGCAATTGCAGGAACAGCGCCCCTGGTCCTATGGATGGTCTATACCGAGTCCCTGATGTGGGCATTCGCGCTCAACTTTCTACATCATATCTTTAGCGCGGCTTGGCCCGGGATCCCCCCCACAACCGCTTCTGATCTCGTCATGCCAAGAATGCGAGCCACCGCTAGCGCCTACTATATTTTGGTGAACACCATGATTGGACTCGCCCTTGGCCCTTATTTCATCGGCCAGCTATCCGACATCTATGTCACCACGGGTATGGACTCCGCGGCGTCATTGCAATCCGCGATTTCCACCGGGCTTTTGATTTTTATTCCATCAACCTTGCTGTTGCTCGCAGCATGGCGGTATCTGCCGGGAGATGAAGCCAGCAGACTTGAACGCGCAAAAGCCCTCGGTGAAACCGTGGACTGACCCTTTTACCCGATTTATCCGTCAGTTAACCAACATGTCGATGTATCCAACGTATCAGCTGATCCGCCTAAAGCGCCGACGGGTGCTTAGCGATCGCCGATGAAACCTGAAATGCTGTCCCAGGGGATTACCCTAAAAGCGCTGCACAAAACCAAACCCAGCAAAGGCTAGCGTCCGCGCAGCCGGGCCTCAACCCCTGCTTTGACATCCCAGGCGGCTGGATTCTCGGCACACCTGAAATTCAGTGCGATCCAAGACCAGGATTCAAACGCTAAAGTGGGGCGGGTTTATCAACACTTACCCCCAAAACACCTTCTCCGTGACCGATCTTTTGAGCAGGCGCTCCTTAAGAGCGCTATTTCGAGCGAAGGTTGTTTCAAAAGAAAGCTCTTGAGCAACAAAGCGCTCTTAATCAACAAAGCTCGTTTAATCAGCAAAGCTCGTTTAACCAAAAAACTCGTTTTAAAAAGAAACCGGTTTAAGCGCCACCCCCGGTTCAGCAATGGCCTCTCCATGGGCTATTAAATCATCGAGAACCAACCATTTCTTTTTTGGAATATATTAGTCTCAAGTTATTCCATTTTCAGATCAGTTGCCTTCTGCTAATTTTCCTTCTCAATTTAGACCCGACTCAACTCCGACGGAGACAATCGCTATGAACGCTGCTCAACCCGCCTTAGTGGCACAATACCCCACCATCAACGACGAACCTGAAATGAAACGCGTCGTGACATCCAGACCCCTGGAGCCGACGCTCTCAGAGTGGGACCGGGCGCGAGAAACCAGCAAAACCTGGTCGATGGAACAAGACTAGCGACGAGGCGCCTGCGCGAGTAAGTTGGAACAAAGCTCGCACCACCTCGCGAGACGCTTTGGTCAAGAAATTTTCGGCAAGCCGCACTCACTCAAGACGGCCACTGAGTGAGGCAGTCATGAATAAGGCAGTGGCTGAACAGGACTGTGACCCGTTGCAGCGACGATCCAAAACTCTTTTAGCTCATGTCGCCTTGCGTTCGAAAGCGATGCGGACTGCGCATCCTTGGCCTAGGATGGGAATACTCCTGACTCCCGGTCTTGCTCGCGCTTACTCGGGTGCAATACGTGCCCATCGAAAATCAGCGAAACCGCGCACAGGTTGCCATCGGTAACCCTCTACCCGAGGGTGAACCACCGCCGTGCCATAAGTTTCGAAAAGCGGCATCACCGTCACCTTCTGATCAAAAAAGTCATGCACCCCCTCGATGCTGTCCAAACGCGCCGAAAGGCCGGATGCGTTACGAGCGATGTAGAACAAGTCCGCCATATCGTCGCCCGCATAGAGCCCCTGGAAAACTGCACGGAAACTCGGATCGCCCAAAAAAGAAATCTGGTCCATCGGATCGTCAACATCAACCGGCCAAGTCAGCAGCGTCATATCGGTGGTACCCTTGCGCCATTTCTCAACCATCATTTGGGTGGTTTGCGGGTCAATCGCAACGTCTAGCTGCAGAATATTCTTGAGCTGACTCTGCACGTACTCAGCCACTCGTCGGTAGAGCGTCGTGTCATTGATGGTCAATGTCAGTCTCTGCAGCCGTTGTGGTTCCAGCTCCGCCCTCGCTTTCGCAAGGTAACCGCGAGCAGCCTGATAATCGGGTCGATGTTTTTGGGGCGGCCGGGCATCGATATACCGCGTACCATCAACACTTAACCAATCGTGAAACATGGAGTCAGCGATCCGTGTCCCTGGGCTCGCGACTACGCGATTGACCAGGGTATCTTTATCAATCACCAGACTAATGGCTCGACGTAGGTTTTGATTCGCGCTCGCCAACACTTCCTGATGGCTAAACTGAATGTTAAACAAATGTCCTGAAGGAAAAGTCTTGAGTCGATATCCCAGCTGACTAGCACTCGGCGCGGTGTCCCGATCAAGGTTTGCAACAGCGATTTGACCCGATCGAAATAAATTTAATTGGGTTTTCGAATCCGCCCCAATGTAGTCAAACACGATCTCATTTAGGGCTACGGCCTCTTGGTTCCAATAGTGTTTGTTTTTTTGAATCGTTATCCGTTGCCCTCGCTCCCAACGGCTGAT
>CAJYBS010000021.1 GCA_913064795.1 uncultured Gammaproteobacteria bacterium | reverse complement strand
GGGGAACCAGCCAGAAGCGATAGAACTGATGGTCCATGCCTCGGAGCCAAGAGATTGCGGGGGTGAAACGGCAGTGGTGCCTCGAACCGGCCGGGATGATGTTGCGTATCGCTGGCCGATCATAGACTCTCCAGGGATCGGTGCATTGCCGTTCATCAATGATCGAGCATCTGCCGAGGCTGTTTTGAAAGCTAGTCATCCCGAAATGTTTGATTTTCGAGCGCAACTTTACGATCGGGAAGTCTATGTTGATTTTCGACAAGGCGACATCCTGTTGTATCGCCACGATACGTGGCACCGAGGAACGCCCCTAAAGCCTGGGACGCGGCGCTTAGCGCAGAATATGACATTCAGAGTGGCAGATGCGGAGTGGGTGAGCACCCTGCATCCGGGATGGTCTTGGTCTGCGTATCGACCCAGTCAGTTTTTGGAGAAATGGATAGCGACCTGCTCGGTGCTGCAGAGAACGGTGATGGGATTTCCAGCGCCTGGGAACGCCTATTGGACAGAGGCTACGCTGGCAGCGGTAGCCGCGCGGTATGGACCCTTGGGCTTTGATCCGACGCCCTACCGATTGTAAGACGCCAGTAGAAGAGCTGAGCGGTTCAGCCTCGAGGGCTAACTCGGGTTGAAACGCATGAAAGGATTCAGGACCTGCTTGATGCCGGTTAGTTTGATGGGTGCTGAAAGGACAGAGAGGCAGACGCAAGATTCGTTTTGTGCGGCGATCGGCTGATGAACCTCTCCGGCTTCTCGGATTAAAAAGTCGCCCTCGTGATACATGCCTTGTTCGTCTGAGAAGGTCCCTTTCAGGACCACAGTGACTTCTGTACCTTGGTGGTCGTGTATCGGCGTTCTACCGCCTGCTTCAATTCTGTGTAGTGCGAGCTCGTATTCGGTCTCACCAACGGTAATAGGGGCAACCGAGACGGAAGAGGATAAAGATCGCCAATTTAAGGTCGATCGGCCAACGAACTTGTGCAAGTAATCAGGTATTTCATTGGCTAACTCCGTGTCCGCCAGTGTGTTGGCGTCGGGTACTGCGACAGTGCTGGAAGGCGTATCGTCTAGCTGTGCGTCCAGTTGATCAAGCGTATCGGCAAGTAAGGACGACGAAATCTCGATGCCTTCGCAATCGCTCAGCAGCTCGCCGCCAAGGGCATTGAGCCCACTGACCGCCTCTCGGCATTGGTCGCAGAACTGCAAATGAGTCGTGACTGAGATTGCAGGGGCGAGTGATAATGCGCCCGCTGAGTAATCGGCTAAAAACTGTGTTGGTGGATGGTTCTTGATCATTGTGCGTAGGCTACCTGTTGGTCTTCCCCAGTCGGGCTTAATTTTAATTTTAATTTTTGTAGAGCTAGACGAACCCGGGATTTGACGGTTCCCAAGGGAATGCTTAGTTCGTCGGCGACCTCCTGCCCGGATTTACCTTGAAAATACATCAGGGTGAGGACTTGAAGCTGTTCTTGCGGTAAATCCGCGAGATGGGCTTTGATGTTCCCGGCGTTGCGAGATTGGATTAGAGCGGTGAATGGTGAGGATTCCTCATTTTCATCGAAAAGGTCCTCTGCTATCAGCTCGTCGGTTTGTTGATTTTTCTTGCTGTGCTTTCGTAACCAATCAATGCGGGTGTTCCTAGCGATGGTATACATCCAGGTACTGGCGGCGGCTTGCGCAGGTGCATAGCTGGGCGCTTTCCTCCAGACTTTGATCATGGTTTCCTGGACCAATTCTTCTGCTTGCTCAGGCTCGACGCCACCGCCTTTAAGCAAAAAGCCTTTTAAAAGTGGTGCAAAATGAGAAAATAGCGCGCCGAAAGCAGCCTTGTCCTGATGGCTACCGACGCGGACTAGTAGGGCGTTCCAATCGGGCCCGCTGTCTTTTTTCATGGATACCTTACGAGTGCTGTAATCGGCCATTATGATGAATCGTTAAGAGTTGTGCCATGGTGTACGAAGTGTTATCCCGGACGGATCACTGCGGGCTGAGCGGTTCCGGCGCGGTACGGGTACTCGATCCGGTATCGAGTGCGTTAGGCGATTGATGTAAGCGGAGTTTGCTGAGATCGTAACCTAGGGCTTGGGTTCGTTGCAGGAGGGCAGTGAGCGCAGGTTCACTGATTTCAGGGGCTCGAGACATGACCCAGACGAAATCACGTTTAGACCGTCCGACGATGGTGGTCTGATAGTCCGGATCGACGAATACAACCCGGTATTCTGCTTTAATCGGCCAAAATATTTGCATCGCCCAAACCGCGTTTGACTCATCGGAGACAAAGGCCTTGAGATGACGTTCCCTGAGCGGGCCGGTGGCGTTACCTTCACGATAGGAGTAAACCGTCTCGACAATGTTTTGTCCGACGCGCGTGTAGGACTCAAGAGGCACAAAAGCATCTCGGTCGAAAGGCGTTGAGATGTCCGCTAGCACGTGCCATTGGCCCATAAAACGGTCAAGGTCTAGTTTTTCCACTGTTTCCATGGCTGGCCCCTGTTGCGCGCTACATCCGGCAAGTAAAAAAAGCGTTAGATAGAGTGGAACAACGATCAATCTCAAGCTGTTACGCCGTTTTGGATCCACTAGATCAGGCCTACATCGGGCCCAGTGGCCGAAGGAATTCGTCTCGAGAGGCTGAGCCGTCTTTAAAAATGCCGCCCATCGCGGTACTTTGGGTCACAGAACTGGTGTCCATGACGCCTCGAGATTTTACGCAGTAATGGGTGGCCTTAACGCGAACCGCTACATTTTGAGTCTCGAGCAGTGTTTGCAACGCCACAAGAATTTGTCGAGTCATGCGCTCCTGAACCTGGGGTCGTTTTGCGAAGAACTGAACGATTCGGTTGATCTTAGAGAGCCCGATGACCTTCTCATGGGGAACGTAGGCGACATCGGCAACCCCATCGATGGTCACGAAGTGATGCTCGCAAGTGCTGGTGAGACTGATGTCAGCGACCTTCACCATCTCGTCAACGCCCATTTTGTTGTCGATAACTGCAATTTTGGGGAATTTGGTGTAGTCCAGCCCTGAGAAGATTTCATCGATGTACATCTTTGCAATCCGATGGGGTGTCTCGGTGAGGCTGTCATCAGAGAGATCAAGACCCAGAGTGTTCATGACATCTAACATCGAGGCCTTGATGCTGTGGTATTTTTCGTTGCGGCTGAGGCCATTGGGAACCATGGGCGTCTCCAAACCTTGAGCGACCAAGGCGTCTCTTACCGCGATGGCTGAGTCACTGAGCGAAGGGTGTGAGGGGAGCGCTTGGGCAGCTGCTAAGGCCATGATGAATTCCTAATTTCTTGAGACGTAGAAAAAGTTACGAGGTATTTTTGAATTTAGATCAAATTTTTAATCGCGTCGTTTTGAACAAGGACTGAGATTTGATCTCGGAGCTGGGTCAGTACGTTAAACCCAGTGGAAGATATGGCTGCAAAAAAGAAGGCGCGTTGCAAGCCATGGGGTACGCCTCGAGAGGACTTGGCTGGGGCGCCGAGTGGCATAGGTTGAGGAAACGATGCCCGAGAGGACTCACATGATGCCGGAGGGTGCGCAGCTAAAAAGATGGACTCAGTAACATTGGCAGAATTGGTTAGGCGTTCAAGCCTTTCAGCGGTCGAGATCGTTGTAGTGAGTCGCGATCCTGAATTTTACAGCGCAGAGGTCGTCGATGGCGGGAAACCGTTAATGGTTTTCGATGGACAAAAGCCACTTCTGACCCGCAGTCTAGGTGCCATGAAGCGTGCACTGAAGGATGTTCGTAGCCGAAGGGTTGCGTTGCGGCACGTATCGGCGTTCGATGAAATGATCGGGATGCCATCTGTTGAGTCAGGCGCGGTTTTGGAGATACCGATTGCTCTCTAGGGGGTAATGGAGGGCGTCTCGGCGAGGTGATTTAGATGCCAAGCAGCTAACGGTCAAGGGATGGTGTTTGAAATGGCTGGTGATGTAAAAGCTGCTGTCTTGAGTTTGAAGATCAGTCTGGAAGGAAGGTGATCAAAAGAGGGTGCCTGCGATGGCGCGAAGCAAAGCGGACAGAAAATGAGGGTCATTCGGGTTACTCGACGCGTCGATATCCAGCCGAACATCCTCTCCAGGAGTAGAAGGTGATGCGAACTCTGCATTGGTTCCGTAACGATCTTCGGGTGCAAGATAACCCTGGGCTATCCGCCGCCGCAAGTCGCGGCGCAGTGCTCCCAGTTTTTATTGTGGATTCGGACCAGCCCGAAGTTTGTAAACCCGGCGCCGCATCGGATGCTTGGTTACATTGTTCCCTCGAGCGTCTCAATGGGTCGTTATCGGGCGGGCTGCTGACGAAAAAGGGCTCGGCATTTGCCTTGATCCTTGAATTGTGTAAGACCTATCGAATTGATGCCGTCACGTGGAATCGCGGGTACGAGCCCTATTCGATTGAAAGAGATACCGCGTTGAAAACTGCTCTTAAAGAAGCCGGCATTCAAGTCGATAGCTTCAGCGCGGGGTTACTGTATGAGCCCTGGCACGCGGTAAAAAAAGATGGGACACCCTACCGGGTCTACACGCCGTTTTACAAACACAGCCAGGCGAACTTGAAGATCCGAGGAACCGAATCCTTAGAAATGAGCCAGCTCAATTTAATACGGTTGGAAGAGGATGCCGCCATCGATGACCTAGAGTTGCGGCCTGGGATTGGCTGGGACCAGGACATGATGCGTCATTGGCAACCCGGAGAAATCGGTGCTCGCCAACGCTTAGAGATATTCATCGAAGAGGGTTTAAAGGATTATCGCGTGGGCCGAGATTTTCCTGCCAAAGCGTCAGTCTCAAGATTGTCACCCCATCTTCATTTTGGGGAAATTTCCCCCCATCAAGTCGCAGCGGCGCTATCAGCTCGTGCACCGCGAACGGACAACTTTGAACATTTTACGAAAGAGTTGGTTTGGAGAGAATTTTCCTACCATCTGCTCTACCATTTTCCTGATCTGCCGGAGAGAAACCTGCAGTCGAAGTTCGACCACTTTCCTTGGGAGGACAATGCGGACTGGTTACACGCCTGGCAGCACGGGAAGACGGGTTATCCAATCGTTGATGCAGGCATGCGAGAACTTTGGCAAACGGGCTCGATGCACAATCGGGTCCGGATGATCGTGGCCTCCTTCTTGGTTAAGAATTTGCGACTGCATTGGCGTCATGGGATGCAATGGTTCTGGGACTGCCTGGTCGATGCGGATTTGGCAAGCAACAGTGCGGGGTGGCAGTGGTGTGCTGGGAGCGGGGCCGATGCCGCCCCCTATTTTAGAATCTTTAATCCGATTACCCAGGGACAGCGATTCGATCCTGAGGGAGCGTACACGTTGAAATATGTGCCGGAGCTTAAAAAGCTTCCCCTCAAGTACTTGTTTGATCCGTGGAATTGCCCGCCAGAGGTTGCGGATCAGCTGAGCTTCAGTTTAGGGAGTGATTACCCGAACCCCATTGTCGACGTTAAACAGTCGAGAGAAATGGCGTTAATGGCGTTCACTGAAATGAAGCGTCTCGCCGCCTTATAGATGGAAAACGGAGGGATAAAGCGCAGAAGGTGGGTCCAGTTGCTGACATTCTCTGGCCTAATCCCTTTTGTCGGACTTGCAATGCTCATGATGGCGGGCTTTGGATTTGCGGTCGACTTATTCCAGATCTACGGACTTGCGATTACCTGCTTTTTGCTGGGCAGCTGGTGGGGAATAGGGCTATCTGCCAAGAACCCCGGGGGGGTACCGCTAGCCGAGCTTTTATCGAGTAACGCACTATTGTTAGTGGCGCTCGCGTCGTATTGCTTTTTCACCGCTCCGCTGGCGGTAGCCTTTCAAGGGGGTCTTTTTGCGGTGATTCTTGCACTTGAGTATCGGTTCGATCGATTGCGCCGTGCGCCGCGGTACTACCTGAGATTGCGAGGTCAAGTCACGGCCGGGACGTGTTTGATCCATGGAATGGTTGCCGCTGGAATTGGAGGTTGAGCGGATTTCCTTTGGCTGTTTTTTGAGGCGCTGATGACGACGAACCTGTGATGTTTGGTTAGACAAGATGCGCGTTCGGTGAGTCTGAGGCGCCTATTGTGATGCAGCAAAGACGAGAAATAGAATCGCCCAGGCGCGTTCTAAGAACGTGTTCCGAGAGATGCATCGAACGGTGATCCAACGATCGATGGGTTCGGCGAAGACGCAGGGGCCGTGCCAAGACGGCTGAGCCAAGGTTTGGACCCCGCCGCATTACTTGTGTGGTCTGCTTTTACGACCACATATTAGTACCGCCACATACCGTGAGTGCCTGACCTGTAATCCAGCTTGAGGCCGCAGAGCCTAAGAAGACCGCAATTCCCTTAAAGTCCTCGGGTTCCCCAAGGCGTCGCAGGGGTGTCATTTCGTTGGCTCGCTTTTCACCCTCCGGGTTGTCCCAGAGCGCTTTAGCAAAATCCGTTTTGACCAAGCCCGGACAAATGGCGTTGACTCGAATGCCATGGGGACCCAGTTCCTGCGCTAGGTTTCTCACCAGTGCAATATCAGCAAGCTTTGAAATGTTGTAGGTTCCCAGAACTTCAGACGGTCCAAAGGCGCCAGTGCTAGCCGTAATGGCGATGGAACCGCTCTTTTTCTCAATCATATCCGGAGCGACCATCTTGGCGAGCCATAGATTAGAGCGCACATTACTCTCCATGATTTTGTTAAAAGCCTCATCGGGTATGTCTAAGATTGAGCCATAGAAAGGGTTGACCCCAGCATTGCCGATCAAAACATCGATTGGCCCAACCTGGCGATGGGTTTCATCGACGAGGGCTTGGAGCTGATCCTTGTAGCCAATGTTGCAGGCAATGGCGGTTGCGGACCCGGCGCCGCATTTGGCATTGATTTCGGCTGCAGTTTCTTCGCATTGATCTTGCTTTCTACTTGAGATGACGACTTTGGCGCCGTGCTCTGCAAGCCCTTCGGCCATTGATTTGCCCATGCCTTTAGAAGCGCCAGTAATGAGCGCAACCTTTCCTGAAAGATCAAATAACGTTGTGTCGACCACGATGGTTCCTTTTTGTTTTGCCTGCTTGAGCCATCGATCATAACTGAAACGTTCGCTCGCGGGCCAGTACTTGCAGGGCGGCACGTAACTGCGTAGTTTGGATACAGAGTTGGACACATTTTGCGTGTGCGCTCGGCTTGAGTTTGCTCCTGCTTAGCTGGAACTTAATCAAGGGTGCAAGCCGACCATCAATTGCAGAGATCACGCGCAAAGTACACATTAATTTTGAGGTGTTATTTCAGTCGAATGACATAAGGGGAAAGCAGCATGGCTTGGGATTTTGAAACAGACAGTGAGTATCAAGTTTTATTGGATTGGGCGGCAGACTTTGTCACAAAAAAAGTGATGCCCCTTGACATGGTGTTGGGTTCAGCGATGGAGTATCAAGATCCAGATTTTATTGCCCTAGTGCGACCCCTGCAGCAAGAAGTCAAAGACATGGGCCTATGGGCGTGCCATCTGGGTCCTGAACTGGGGGGTCTTGGTTTTGGACAACTCAAATTGGGTCTGCTTAATGAAATTCTAGGCCAATCTCGATTCGCGTCCGTGGTGTTTGGCTGTCAGGCGCCGGATACCGGCAACGCCGAGATTCTAGCCCATTACGGCAGTGATGAGATCAAAGCGAAGTACCTACAGCCACTGCTCAACGGTGAGTTGGCATCAAGTTACTCGATGAGCGAACCCCAGGGGGGTGCCGATCCGACGCAGTTTCGGTGTATGGCTGTTGAGGATGGCGATGACTTTGTTATTAATGGTGAGAAATGGTTTTCCTCGAACGCCCGCTTTGCAAGCTTTCTGATCGTGATGGCGGTAACCGATCCTGAGGCGTCTGCCCATGGTCGGGCGAGTATGCTCGTGGTGCCCACCGATACCCCAGGCGTCGATATCATTCGAAATGTGGGTGTGGGAGACGAGCCGCCGGGGCATGGTACCCATGCCTATGTCCGTTATACCGATGTTCGGGTGCCGAAGCAGAATTTGCTGGGTCCTCGAGGACAGGGTTTCGCAGTGGCTCAGACTCGTCTGGGTGGTGGCCGGGTTCACCATGCGATGCGGACCGTCGGACAGATTAAACGAGCCTTCGACATGATGTGTGAGCGGGCGCTGTCGCGATCAACGAAGGGCGAGATTTTAGCGGACAAGCAAATGGTTCAAGAAAAAATCGCGGATTCCTGGATGGAGATGGAAGCTTTTCGATTGATGGTCCTGAGAACCGCTTGGCGTATTGATCAATTTAATGATTATTTAAAAGTGCGAAAGGACATCGCGGCGATCAAGGCGATGATGCCCAAGGTTTATCATGATGTCGTCTCACGGTGCATTCAGGTGCACGGAGCCCTGGGCGTTTCGAACGAGCTGCCGCTGTCTGGCATGCTGCTCAGTTCCTATGTAATGGGCATTGCAGATGGACCAACCGAGGTCCACAAAGTGACCTTGGCGCGACAGGTCTTAAGGGACTATGAAGGCACAGAATCCTTATTTCCTGATTACACCCTACCCAATCGCCGAGCAGCCGCGATCGATATTCTCGGGCATCAGATCGAGCGAGAGGTCGAGGCGTGGTAGGTGTGCGGTCCGCTTTGTAGGTTCGTAAATTGTTAAGGTCGCGATGGGCTGATATTGCTCTGGGGTACGGTAAAAGTACTTTGAATAGCGAAGGCGGCAGGAAAGAGCGACTGCGGCCGAGTTAAGTTACGATCAAGAAAATCATCGTCGAGCATGGGGTCGTTAAGACCCTTTCAAAGGAAAGTGCATGGATGTAGAAAAGTTAGCGAAACTGGGCATGAGTGCGGGCCGGCTCGAGCAGGTCTCAAAATGGCTGAGCCAGCAAGTCGCCATGGAGCGAGTGGCTGGGGCCAGCTTGATGATTGGGCGACGCGGCGAGATCGCATTTCAAGAGGCCGCCGGTGTTGTTGATGTTGAAACGGGTGAGGCTTTTGTTGATGAGACAATCGTCAGAATATTTTCGATGACGAAGCCGATTACGACTGTCGCAGCGATGATGCTCTACGAGCGTGGCTGTTTTCAGTTGGATCATCCGGTTGCCCGGTTCATTCCCAGTTTTGAGCAGACACAGGTCTGGCGAGGCGGGGCACTATCCGATGTGGAGCCTCAATCTTCTAGGATGACCGTTCGACAGTTAATGACCCACACCGCTGGATTAACTTATGGGTTCATGAATCAAAATGTCGTCGATGAGGCCTATCGCGCCCAAGGTTTGGATGATCGACGGGACCAGACGCTTGAAGATTGGGTGGATCAACTGGCTGACCTGCCGCTCATGTGCCAGCCCGGTTCGCAGTGGAACTATAGCGTTGCGACCGATGTCCTTGGCCGCTTAGTTGAGGTGTGGTCAGGACAGACGCTCGCGGCATTCTTTGAAGAAGAGATCTTTACTCCCCTTGGGATGGTGGACACCGGATTTTATGTGCCAGAGGAAAAACAACACCGGTTTTGCTCGATGTACCGGCCCGCCTCGGGCGCGGTGATGGGATCCCAATCGCCAGGTGCCAATCCGCTGAAAGACCGAGATCCGGGTTTAATTCTGGCTGACCGATTCGATTCAAGCCCTTATTTAAAACCGGGCTTATTTTATTCGGGCGGTGGGGGTTTGGTATCGACGCTCGCTGACTATGGTCGTTTTTGCCAAATGCTCATGAACAAGGGGGCGTTGCATGACGTGCAGCTGTTATCACCCAAAACAGTGGCCTACATGCGCACGAACCAGTTGCCCGATGGCGCTGATTTAGCGGCGATGGGTCAGCCGGTTTGGAGTGAGACCAACTATGAGGGTATTGGTTTTGGGCTGGGCTGGGCGGTGGTGCTCGATCCCGTAAAGGCCAACGTGATTGCGTCGGAGGGTGAACATCACTGGGGTGGGGCGGCAAGCACCTTCTTCTGGCTCGATCCTAAAGAAGACTTATTCATTGTGTTCTTGACTCAGCTACTGCCTTCATCGACCTACCCGCTCCGAAGGGAACTCAGAGCCCAGGTGAATCAAGCACTCACCGAATCAGGGGACTGATCTAACAGCCCGGTGTTCTGGAAAACTGTCGGTTATTATCCTTTAGCCGCCTTAGAGCCTCGTCCGAGCGATGATGTTGCTGGGGGTGTTGTACCCTGACTGCGGTGATTTCATCGTACTTGTTTTGCAATGCCGGCTGCGCCCAGAAAGGCGCTGAGGGTCACAGTGGGATAATCTGTTCATGAGAGGACGCCTTGAAAAATCAAGGAGCTTTTTGAGATAGAAGGTTCCGCAAACTAGAATACTCGCCGAAAAAGGATGCGCCTAAATCAAGAGCGCGCCGGAAAAACGAGCGCTGACCGCCGAGCCGCCCAAGTGACGCGGCTTAGGCCTAACCCGCAGGCAGGGCGATCTGGGGCAACTGGGTGTTCAAATAGTTGTACGATCGACTTGATTTGATCAAGGGTTCAGTGTTTATCTGGGATCTAACTCTGTTATCTGGAGCACGGAATGAACCAACCGCTGACCTCGGGGGACACCTTGCCCGAATTAACCCTCACCACAGTCGCTCATGGCCAGCAGCATTGGCCATCGGGCTTTGAACAACCGCTAAACTTGGTGCTGTTCTATCGCGGGCATTGGTGACCTTATTGTCGCCGGCTTTTGGCTGGCTATGAGGAGCGCCGTGATGCGTTTCTAAATGAAGGGGTTGGGTTTTTCGCGGCTTCGGTTGATACCTTGGAAGACAGTCGTGCCGTTGCGCAGGATTTGTCTTTCCCTTTGGCTTACGGGATTACTCGCGAAGATGCTGCGGGGCTTGGAGCCTGGTGGGACGACAAGCGCAATTTTATCCAGCCGACAGAGTTCTTGGTGACTCAATCAGGAAAAATTATGTTCTCGACTTATAGCAATTCTCCGGTGGGTAGGATGGATCCGGATGAGTTGCTGACATTAATTCAGTTTTTGAGTGCCCAGCGTGCCCGTCAGAAAAGTTAAGCGCTGACCCTGCCGCTGCGGGGGATTGCTGGATAAAAAAAAGAGGGCG
>CAJYBS010000020.1 GCA_913064795.1 uncultured Gammaproteobacteria bacterium | reverse complement strand
TGCTTCGAGCAACATTCGCGCCTGAGCATCCTCTTGAGCATGGCTAAAAGAGGCCTTCAGCATGGCGGTGATCTCTTCTTCCGCCAATCCATAAGACGGCTTAACATCGATCGCCGCCGAGACACCCGTACCCAGCTCTGACGCCGAAACTGACAGTAATCCATCGGCATCCACCTGAAAAACCACCCTGATTTTGGCTGCCCCTGCCACCATCCCAGGAATCCCTCGAAGCTCAAACTGACCCAGGGACCTGCAGTCGGCAACTTGCTCACGTTCACCTTGGAGCACATGAACCAACATCGCCGTCTGGCCATCCTTAAATGTAGTGAATTCTTGTGCGCGCTGCACGGGGATCGGGGTATTGCGGGCAATGATTTTTTCCACCAGGCCGCCCATGGTCTCTAAACCCAACGACAAAGGTAAAACATCGAGCAGCAACATCTCATCATCGGGCTTGTTGCCGATCAGCACGTCCGCCTGAATGGCCGCGCCGATGGCAACGACTTGGTCCGGATCGAGTTTTGTCAAAGGCGCTTTACCAAAAAATGTTGCCACTTCAGCGCGAACCGCCGGAATTCGAGTAGCGCCGCCAACCAAGACAATCTGATCGATTTCAGAGGTTTTGAGACCCGAGTCCCGAACCACACGTCTGCAGGCTTTGATCGCTTTATCGATCAAGGATTTCGTGCAGGCCTCAAAGTCGATCCGGGTCACTTCGCCCTCCCAGTTTAGCGCCGGCAAATCAAGCGAGACAGCTACCACCGTGTCTTCGCTGAGCCGCTCTTTGACACTCCGAGCCATCGACAAAAGCTGACGGGAGGAAACGGGATCAAGCGTCTCTGAGAAACCTGCTTTATTTAGAAGGAGCGCTGCGAGCGCTTCATCAAAGTCATCACCACCCAGGCCAGAATCGCCACCGGTGGCCAGCACTTCAAAGACGCCCCGGGACAGTCTCAGCAGTGAGACGTCAAACGTACCACCGCCCAAATCAAACACAACAATATTGCCTGATTCGCCTGAATCCAAACCATACGCCACCGCAGCAGCGGTTGGTTCATTGAGCAACCTTAACACCGACAGACCAGCCAACGCGGCGGCGTCTCGGGTGGCCTGCCGCTGGGCGTCGTCAAAATAGGCAGGCACGGTAATCACCACACCGTCGAGCGCACCGCCCAATGTCTCCTGCCCCCGAGCCGCGAGCACCTTTAAGATCTCTGCGGAGACCTGAACCGGGCTTATATCGCCTGCGGCGGTCTCGAGTCGCACCATTCCTTGTTCGCCTTCTGCCAAACGATAGTTTTTTACCATCGCTTGATCCGCAATGTCATGCCGGCCCCGACCCAACAGCCTTTTCGCTGAAGCGATGGTATTCAGCGGATCGGTGGAAGCCATCGCCTGCGCCGCCTCGCCGACTAACAAGGCCGTTTGGGAAAAATGCACAACGCTGGGCATTAATCCAGCGCCCTGTTCGTCTTTTAAAATACTGGCTTGACCTGCTCTCACAGAAGCTATCAGCGAATTCGTTGTACCAAGATCGATGCCCGCTGCGCGCTTGCGCTGATGGGGATCCAACGCTTGTCCAGGCTCAGTAATTTGAATTAAAGCCATATTAGTCGTCCAACAACGCTTCTTCGGTCTGTTGTGCTGCGCTCTGCAGCTTGTTCAAAAATTGCATGCGATAAACACTCCGAGTTGCCAGGTCCAACTCCCCGGATGCAAAACACTCGCCGAATTGCTGGGCTTCAGCGGTGAGTTTTGACGCAAACCCATCCAGCAGTGCCACGAGTCCAGCAAGATCCTTGACCTCAGCCAGATGATCGAGGTTTTCCCGCAATTCAATCTGTTCAAACAAGAATTCGGGTTCAAGGGATGGATTTTGCTCAAGCTCCACGTTAGCCAGACCCAAGAGGTAAATTGCCCGGGAAAGCGGCTTCGAAAGCACCGCAAACGCTTCATTGACACGCATTGACCATTGGGTCGCCAGCCTTTGCGACCGAGGGTCCTGATCCGCATAACGGTCTGGATGAACTTCTCTTTGCAAGATTTGGAATTGACCGCGCAAGCGTTCCAAATCGACTTCGAAACCGACTTCTAGTTGAAAGAGTTCAAAGAAATTTTGATTGAAATCCAAAATGACTCAAGCGATTAAACGGTAAAACTTTCGCCACATCCGCACTCTGCTTTGACATTGGGGTTGCGAAACTCAAACCCTTCGTTGAGACCTTGCTTGACATAATCCATTTCGGTGCCATCAACATAAATCAAGCTCTTGGGGTCGATAAAAACTCGGACGCCTTGGGTCTCAAAGCTGACGTCTTCCTCCGCGGGATGATCCACAGGTTCGATCACGTACATCAACCCAGAGCACCCCGTCGTTTTGACGGCCAATCGAATACCAACGCCCTCTCCGCGCTGACCCAAATAGTCATGCACGTGGCGCGCTGCAGTGTCGGTTAGACTGATTCCCATGAAAACTCCTCAACGCCTTTCATCCTCGGCGATCGCTCTTGTTCAGCAAAAAAATGTTGGGTTTGCTGAAGTACCTACTCAGCTGCAGCTGATTTTTTACGATAATCCTCTACCGCCGCTTTGATGGCATCTTCAGCCAAAACCGAGCAGTGAATCTTGACCGGAGGCAAAGCAAGTTCCTCTGCAATCTCTGTGTTTTTGATCTGCGCCGCATCGTCTATCGTGCGTCCTTTGACCCACTCGGTCAGAAGAGAGCTGGACGCAATGGCAGAACCGCACCCGTAGGTCTTAAATGTTGCATCTTCGATAATGCCGGCGTCGTTTACCTTGATCTGCAGCCGCATGACATCTCCACACGCGGGTGCGCCGACCATCCCGGTCCCGACTTGGTCGTCTGTGTCATCAAACTTGCCCACATTACGAGGATTCTGGTAGTGATCCATCACCTGATCGCTGTACGCCATTTTACTTACTCCAATTAAAACGCTTTATTTTCGGGCTAATGGGCCGCCCATTCAATGCTATCCAGGTCGACCCCATCTTTGTACATATCCCATAGAGGCGATAATGCTCGTAACTTCTCAACCGCATGACGCACTTGTTCAATCGCAGCATCGACATCTTGGTCTGTAGTGAACCTGCCCACCGAGAACCGCAGAGAACTATGCGCCAACTCATCATTCATTCCTAGAGCGCGCAGCACATAGGAGGGTTCAAGGCTAGCGGATGTACAAGCAGAGCCGCTCGAAACCGCGATCTCTGGCAGAGACATGATTAAGGATTCGCCTTCCACATAATTGAAGCTGATGTTAATGATCCCAGGAACATGCGCATCAAGATCCCCATTGACATAGACTTCTTCCATGTCGTCAAAACCCTGGCGCAAACGCTCCCGAAGCGCCAAAGTACGCGCCGCTTCAGAGGCCATCTCTTGCTGAGCGATGCGACAAGCCTCGCCCATCCCCACGAGTTGGTGGGTCGCCAAAGTCCCTGACCGCATACCGCGCTCATGTCCACCACCATGCATTTGCGCCTCAAGCCGTACTCTTGGCTTGCGCCGAACATACAGCACACCCACACCCTTTGGGCCGTACATTTTATGGGCTGAGAGCGACATCAAGTCGACCTTGAGTGCATCAAGATCGATCGGCATCTTACCAGCACTCTGGGCGGCATCAACGTGATAGAGCACTTTGGCAGCGCGGCACACTTCACCGATGCCGGCAATATCATTGGCAACACCAATCTCATTGTTAACGTGCATGACGGAGACCAACGTCGTATCTTCTCTGAGGGCCGCTTGCACCTGGCTGGGCGTGATTAACCCATCTGGACCGGGCTCAAGGTAGGTCACCTCAAAGCCTTCACGTTCTAGATGCCGACAAGGATCCAGAACGGCCTTGTGTTCAATCTTCGATGTGATGAGATGCTTACCTTTACTCTTGTAAAACTGAGCCACGCCTTTGATGGCGAGATTATCCGACTCCGTGGCGCCTGAGGTCCAAACGATTTCTCGGGGGTCGCAATTCAGCAAATCCGCCACTTGTTTGCGGGCTAATTCCACCGCCTCTTCTGCTTCCCAACCAAACTTGTGCGAACGGCTCGCTGGATTACCGAAGTTACCTTCGGTCATCAGGCATTCGCTCATTTTTTGCGCAACCCTTGGGTCAACAGGTGTGGTTGCTGCGTAATCAAAATAAACCGGGGCTTTCATAACTTCTCCAAATAACGCTTCAATGCTCTAGTCAGCAACTTGTACGGCTTGTATCCCGATCTGGTCGAGTTGCTCAGCGGCTTGACGGGCGGCAATCATTTTGATGCTTCTTTTTTTTGCCAAGCTGGCCAGGTCAATCCCTTTTAAAAACCCATTGATCTGATCGCTGAGATCTGCCCAAAGCTCGTGGGTCAGGCACATCTCACCGCCCTGACAATCTGCTTTTCCTGAACATCGCGTCGCGTCAACAGATTCATCCACCGAACTCACGATATCCGCGACAAAAATTTCTCGGCTATCGCGTCCTAATTTGTACCCGCCGCCAGGGCCTCGCACACTCTGCACCAAGGCGCTTCGCTTGAGCTTCGCAAACAATTGCTCGAGATAAGGCAAACTAATGGCCTGGCGCTCGGAGATATCTCCCAGGGTGATCGGGCCTTCGTCGTGATGGACCGCAAGGTCAACCATTGCTGTCACCGCATATCGAGATTTCGCTGTCAGCTTCATAATTTGCTTTGTTCGCTTCTACCCGGCGTTACTGTTCTTTGCATTCAAAATTAAAGGCTCGATCCGTTTGCGCTCAATTCGTTTATGCTGAATTCGTTTGTGCTAAATCTCTCCGCACTCGATTTGCCACTGATCGGTCGTCTTAGAATCAATTTCAAACGATCCTGTTTTTTAAACCTATCTCATACGTCTACTTCGACAACCTACCGCTCACACCTAACGCTTAAAACCAACTTTCCAACCTACATTTCCAACCTGCCTTTCAAAAAGGCCGCTCAAACCTGCTTTTCAAATCGATTTCACATCCGTTCGCCCAAGGGATTACAGGCTTTGAGTTGACGCCGCCCACTGGGAACCCTAGTTTAATCTAGCTTGCTCTAATAACCAAGCATTTTGGTCGGGTATTGTCGACGAGTTATGGCTTTCGAATCATGTCGTTGATGGCCCGTAGGAAACCTCGCAGAATGCTGAGCTCCATCTTATCGGGGTTAATCCGCATAAAAAGACGTCTCAGCCGAGTCATTAACTGCCTTGGGTTGTCTGGGTCGTGAAACCCGACCGTCTCCAAGGTGTTCTCTAAGTGCCCAAAAAAGTGTTCGAGTGCCTCGCTGGTCGCTGCGGGCTGATCCCAGACCACCTCCGAGTTAGGTTCGCCGCTGGCGCAGAATATTTCATAGGAAAGCACCTGAACCGCCATCGCCAAATTTAGCGAGCTATAGGCCTCGCTGGTAGGAATATTGACATGGAAATGACACTGCTGAAGTTCCTCGTTTTTGAGTCCCTTCGACTCTCGTCCAAAAACAACTGCGATATCAGAAGGATCAAGACGATGTGCAACCACCCGCTCCGCCGCGACCTTCGGCGTCACCAATGGCCAAGGAATTTTTCGCTGCCTCGCAGAGGTCCCGAGCACTAGACTGCAGCCCTCGATCGCCTCTTGCAACGTCGAACAAACAACCACCTGCTCGAGGACATCCGCCGCACTGGCCGCCCTAAAAACCGCTTTCTCATTGGGGAAGTCCTCAGGTGCAACCAAATAGAGTCGACTGAGCCCCATGTTTTTCATGGCCCTTGCAGCAGCGCCGATGTTACCTGGGTGCGAAGTCTCCACCAAAACCACTCTGATCTTGGACTGTACCGCTTGATCATTGGACATCATCCAAATCCTTTAAATTCTACGATTCGGTTCCATAGATCTGCTATGATGCGCTCACCCCAGCCGCACCCGAAGCCTATGGAACCCATGATCACCATTGCCCTTCGAGCCGCTCGCGAAGCCGCTCGGCACATTGTGCGCGCCTACGACCGGCCTGATCTCGTCAAGGTTCGTGAGAAAGGCCCCAATGATTTCGTGACCAACGTCGATCAAGAAGCCGAGCAGATTATAACAGACTCACTCAGGAAAACGTTTCCCGAGCACCGAATCACCGGGGAGGAATCAGGTGATCTTCCTGTTAATGATGACTCAGAACATCAGTGGGTTATTGATCCAATCGATGGGACAACCAACTTTAGTCGACAAATTCCACACTTCTGCGTTTCGATGGCCTGCCTACATCGCGGCAAACTTTTGCATGGGGTCATTATTAATCCGATCACGGGAGAGGAATTTGTTGCGACACGTGGCAAAGGCGCCCAGCTGAACGGTAAAAAGATTCGGGTATCATCCGAGGAGCGTCTTGAGGGCGCTTTAGTCGCCTCAGCGGGAAGCTATAGCGATGCCTCTTTTCAGGGTCACGCACAGATCGTGCAGGCGCTGGTCAATGCTGGAGCCAACTATAGAGAACCAGGGAGCGCTGCTTTGGAGCTCGCGGCGGTTGCAGCCGGACGCTTGGACGGCGTCTGGATGCACGGCCTCAATCTCTGGGATATCGCCGCCGGCTGTCTTTTAATTCAAGAAGCCGGAGGGCTCATCGGCGACTTTGAGGGCGGCCTCGATCACCTCGCTTCAGGTAATCTCGTTGCTGCGAATCCCAAAATGTTCAAAACCCTCGGCAGTCTCGCAAGACAGCATCTGGCAAAATAAGATTGTCTTAGGGCATGCTGTCCTGATCTGCCCCTTCTTTGACCGGAACCATCAAATCTTCTCGACTTAGATTCATCAGCAGCAGGACGTTGGCTGCGACATAAATCGAGGAGTAGGTTCCAATGACCACGCCAATAATCAAGGCGATGGCAAAGCCTCGGATCAATTCACCCCCCAGCAAAAGCAGCGCAGTTAACACGAGTAAAGTCGTCGCCGATGTAATCAGGGTTCGACCTAGGGTTTGGTTGAGTGATTCATCAATAACGTCCACGGGTTTACCACGCCGGGCGCTTCTAAAATTCTCTCGAATTCGATCAGACACCACAATCGTGTCATTGAGCGAGTAGCCGATCACCGCGAGCAACGCGGCAAGTACTGTTAAATCAAATTCCCATCGAATCAAAGAGAAAATACCCAGAGTAAACAAAACGTCATGAAACAAGGCCACAACAGCGCCCAGAGCAAACTTAAGCTGAAATCTAAACGACACGTACAGCAGCACCATTCCTAGCGCTGCCAGTAACCCCAAACCGCCCTGATTGGCCAACTCCTCACCGACCGCGGGCCCTACAAACTCGGATCGCCTGAGTTCAACGTCGCCGATTGATAGCTCAACCAGAGAAGCGAACAAGCTGTCGCCCAAGCGGGCATTGTCTTTATCAGACAAATCTTTCTGCGGCGGCATTCGAACAAGGATGTCTCTGTCAGAACCAAAATACTGCACCACATGCCCATTCCAACCCGCAGCATCGAGATCAAGCCGAATCTGTTCCGGATTAACAGACTCAGGATAGCTCACCTCAACCAATGTGCCGCCGGTAAAATCTAACCCCCAATTGAGGCTTTGTAATGCCAAACTCGATATCGCAACCACCAAGAGCACGATCGAGCCCATCCCAGCGATCTTCCTAAACTTCATAAAAGGCACTTTGTTCATACGCGTTGCCATCCGATCGCTAAGCGTTTAATCGGTCGACCGCCAACCGCCAGGTTGACCAAGGCGCGAGTACCCATAATTGCGGTGAACATCGAGGTCAAGATGCCAATCGAGAGCGTGATTGCAAATCCCTTAACCGGGCCCGTGCCGATGCTATAGAGAATGACAGCCACCAGGAGCGTCGTCAGGTTAGCATCCAAAATCGTCACAAAAGCACGCTCGAAACCCGCGTTGATCGCCATTTGAGGCGGCGTGCTCTTTTTTAACTCTTCTTTTATTCTCGAAAATATCAAGACATTGGCATCCACCGCCATTCCAACGGTCAGGACAATTCCCGCAATGCCTGGCAATGTCAGCGTTGCCGAGAGGCTGGACATCACCGCCACAAGGAGTAACAGATTCGCCATCAGCGCGATGTTAGCGGCCAGACCAAACCACTGATAGAACGCCAGCATAAAAATAACGACCAAACCAAACCCGATGGCCACCGAAATGGCACCGAGCTCAATGTTTTCTTGACCGAGGCTCGCGCCAACGGTCCGTTCTTCAGCAATAAACATATCTGCCGCCAGGGCTCCCGCGCGCAAGAGCAGCGCAAGATCCCGCGCTTCCGCTCCTTGAAGCCCTGTGATGCGAAAACTCACACCGAGCGCAGCTTGAACGGTTGCTAGCGAAATCACCCGTTCCTCGACATAGGGCTCGGTGATTTTAACCTCTTCCCCGCCTCGCATTTCATAGCGGTCTCGGGTCTTGGTTTCAATAAAGACCACCGCCATTCGTCGACCAATGTTATAGCGGGTTGAACGATGCATCAGCTCGCCGCCTTCACTGTCTAATGTAATATTGACTTGCGGCAAACCGCTGTCAGGATCAAAGCCAACTTGTGCATCGAAAACCCGTTCCCCCCGCAATATCAGGTCACGCTCTAATCGAACAGCCCGACCTTCATAGGTGTAGGGCAGAATACTCCCCCGGGAGGCATCGGGACTCGCTTCCATCCGAAACTCGAGGGTTGCAACCTTCCCGAGGATCTTTTTCGCCTCAGCCGTGTCTTGAACTCCAGGCAGATCAACCACGATGCGCTGCCGGCCAAGACGCTGCACCAAGGGTTCTGCAACGCCTAATTCGTTCACCCGATTGCGGATCGTCTGCAGGTTCTGCTGCACAGCGAAGTCCTCGATCTCTCGGACAGACGCATCACTCATCGCCAGGTTAAGACCGTACGGCGCGTCAGCATTCGGAACATCTTCAGTAGTGACTAAAAATTGCGCGTAGGTCTCCTCAATTCTAGATCGAGCCCGACTGCGCAACGTTTCATCCGCAAAAACAAATTGTAAGGTCTGACCATCAACAATCGAAGATCCCGCATAACGGATTCTGTCAGCGCCGCTTCTAAAACTGCGCTTAATGTCCTGCTCCATCCCTTCGAGACGATCCTTGACCGCGCTGGCGGTATCGACCTCCATCAAAAAATGTACGCCGCCCCGCAAATCTAGACCGTACTTCATGGGCTCGGCGCCAAGGTCCCTGAGCCAATCGGGAGTCGTCGGCGCAGAATTGAGCGCCACGACATACTCAGACTGGAGATCGTGAAGTGCCCTTTGGATCAACGGCTGGGCTCGCAATTGTTCATCCGCATTTTCCAGTCGGATCAGACCACTACCCCCCTCTAGACTGCTGGCCTTGATTTGAACATTGCTGCTGCTCAGAGCCTCGAGCGCAACATCGAGTTCGCGCTCGCTGAGATCTAGACCACCGGACCCTCGGGAAATCTGAATCGCATAATCGGGCGGATAAAAATTGGGCATGGCGTAGATCACTCCGAGCACAAAGACTCCGAGGACCATCAGGTTTTTCCATAAAGGATAACGGTTTAACACAGAAACTGCCTTTAGCTAAAAGAGCGGATCATTCGCCGGACTTCAGCGTGCCTTTTGGCAAGGCCGCAGAAATCGAGGGCTTTTGGAACTTCAGTTCGATGCCGCTAGCAACTTCAACCACCACAAGCTGCTCCTCGACCCGGGTGATCTTTCCCATCAGACCGCCATTGGTCACCACTTCATCCCCTTTGCTCAGGCCTTCAATCAGCTCTCGATGCTCTTTCGCTCGCTTGCTTTGGGGTCGCCACAGCATGAAATAAAAGATCGCCGCAAAGGCGACCAAAATCAGAATATCGAACCCCGGCCCAGGAGCACCGCCTTCCGCCGCATGCGCCGCAGGAATTAGCCATTCAAGCATGTCCTTTCCCTCCAATGGATGAATGTTTCACTTTAGACCGCTCGGGCCAGGAAGGGACTCACCCCCTTCCTCTTTAAATCCCTCGCGAGGACGCCATTGTCCAGTTTCCGCAGCCTCTACGCAATCGCTCCTGTTCAATCGCTCCTATCATTGATCGATTCAACATTGATCGATTCAATCCCAGTCAGGTGGCGCTTCGGACCAGCCATCGTAGACTTGACTTGCGAACGTCTCAAACCGATCCGATTGAAGTGCCGTTCGAATCGAGGCCATCAAGTTCAGGTAGTAAGCTACGTTGTGAACAGAGTTCAGAGTTGCGCCAAGCAGTTCTCCGCACTTATCCAAATGATGAAGATAACCCCTTGAAAAATTCTGGCAGGTCTCACAATCGCAATTGGGATCAAGGGGCTCATCGCTGGTCCGGTGCTGAGCATTGCGGATACGAACCACGCCCTCACTGGTAAACAGATGTCCGTTGCGCGCATTGCGGGTAGGCATCACACAATCCATCATATCAACCCCGCGACGGACGCTTTCGATCAGATCCGAGGGGGTGCCGACACCCATCAAATAACGGGGTGCCTGCTTGGGCATCTTTGGAGCGATGTCTCGAATGGTTTCAAGCATTTCTTTTTTCGGCTCGCCCACGGAAAGACCACCGATGGCAAAACCATCAAATCCAAGGCCCTCAAGCCCAGCCAAGGAGGCTTCTCTCAAATCGGCGTGGACGCCCCCCTGAATAATTCCAAACAGGGCATTGTTGCTGGTGAAGGCATCGCGAGATCGGGCTGCCCAGCGCAGGCTTAATTGCATCGAAACTTCGGCATCCGCCTTGGAAACAGGATACGGCGTACACTCATCAAAAATCATGGCAATATCGGAATTTAAGGCCATCTGAACATTCATCGCCCGCTCAGGGGTCAATAAAATTTTATCCCCGTTGATCGGGGAGCGAAACGAAACCCCTTCCTCTCCCACTTTATTCATATCGGACAGACTGAACACTTGAAAACCGCCGGAGTCCGTAAGGATCGGACGATCCCAGCCCATAAACCCGTGAAGCCCATGGAATTGTTCAATAATTGCCTCACCCGGCCTTAGCATTAAATGAAACGTGTTTCCCAATAAAATCTGGACGCCCGCAGCCTTAAGTTGTTGCGGCGACAAGCCCTTGACCGAACCATAGGTTCCGCAGGGCATGAAAATCGGGGTCTCGACCGTACCATGTGCTAGGGCCAGTTGGCCCAAGCGGGCTTCGCCTTCCTGCTTCAACAACTCAAAATTCACGTTCCTAGCAGCCCTAGGTCACCGTCTAAGTTCGATTGCCACTCA
>CAJYBS010000019.1 GCA_913064795.1 uncultured Gammaproteobacteria bacterium | reverse complement strand
CCAGGGAAGAGCCCATCGAGGGAAATCGCGCGCACCAGCTGTCCTGAGAGCAGTATTTGCGTGTTGAGGGCGCCAAAGGTCGCCATGACAGCGCCCGCCGCGATGATCCCCGCACCTGACCGCCCAAGTACCGCGACGGAGGCATCGGCAAAAGGTGCGTTGGAGTTTGCCAGGACATCGGCCGGCAATAATAATATAACGCCGAGGTAAGCAATCAAATAAACCGCGAGTACAGTGAGTGTTCCGGTGAGCAAAATTTTTGGGATTAACCGTTCAGGATCTTTCATGTCTGCGGCAGGCACCGTTGCCCCTTCTAACCCCACAAAAGCCCACATGACCAAGGTTACGCTGGTCGCTATCGCTGCAAAATAGGATCCACCCATCGGGTTAATGGAGGGAAGGTTGTCTGGTGTGCCGCCGTAGATGCCCAGCCCTCCGACAAGCAATAGCGGCAGAATTTTCAGTAGCGTTGTGGCCAGCTGGACCTGCCCGGACGCGGCGACCGAGCGGCTATTGATTAAAACCAAAAACCAAATGAGGGCGAGTGGCACCGCGGCCGAACCGGCGGCGCTCGTTGCAAGTTGGGGAAAGAAAAAAGACAGATAGCCGACGCAGGCAACACTGATTGCAGCGGTTGCTGCCCAAATAGCGATCCAATAACCCCATCCAATCCAAAAGCCAATAAAATCCCCCATGCCAGCACGCGCATATGCATAGGGTCCGCCGATCACTGGCAGGGCCCGGGAAAGGTCTGAGAGCATGAAGGTTAAGATCAGCGCGCCGCAACCAGCGATGAACCAACCGGCAAACCCCATGAGTCCATAAGGGGCGAGCAACGCCGGCAGCATAAAAATGCCTGAACCAATGGTGCCGCCGACCACGATGGCCCAGCCCCTCCAGAAACCGAGGGCCTTGGGTGCCGGGGGTGATGAAGTTTCTATTTCAGGGTGGTTGATTAGAATTTCCTCCGAGAGTTTGATAAAGCACATCATTGATCAGTTTTCCTACCTTACAGGAGAGATTCAAAGAGGGTTACCCCCTAGGGCCGGGCCAGAATTAGATGGGGAATTCAACATGGCGCGGGGAGTTCGACACGGCTGCGACTTTGCCGCACTATTTGATAAGCCGGAAAGCAGCTGAGCTTCCCGGAAACGATGGAGATGACAGTGATTAAGCAAATTGTTTTTTTAAAACGGCGGGCGGACTTAGCGTTGCCCGAGTTTAAGGCCTATTACGAAAGTCACCATAGAAAGATTGGTGAACGGGTGTTGGGAGGTTATGCGACCCAATATCTGCGGCGCTATTTGGTGCCCTTGGGGGCTGAGCCTCCGGGAGGATTCGAGTTCGATGTCATGACAGAAATGTGGTTTCCCAATGAATCGGTGCAAAAAGCCTGCATGCAACATCTGAGTGATCCAGTCATTCAGGAAGAAATAGCGATTGATGAAGCTAAATTGTTTGAGCCGGGAACCAAGTGGGGGTGCCTTGTCTCAGAAGTAGAATCGTCCATGCCCTAGCCAGCACTTAAAAAAATCGGCGCGCCAAAGTGCCCAGCCGCACGAGAAGGATCTAATTGCGTCGCCGATAGACCAACTGGCGGTTCTCCCTGACGTGGACCTCGCAGCCGGCCCAACGCCACTGGTCGTCAAAGCGCACAACGAGGGGCGCTCCATCGACGGAATCCAGAGAGATGTTTAGGGCGTGAAGGCCTGCCGGGCTGTCTCTCAAATCGCGCGTTTCGCTGATCGTCACGGCTTTAAGCGCACCGGTTTGGCCGTTCATTAAGGACCTTTGGTTGCTGATTTCGGGTCGCCAGTAGGCGTAGCTCCAAAGGCAGGGCACATCGGCTCGCCTGTGGGTCTGAGTGTTTGAGTTTGTCTTGACCAAATAGCGCTCTGGGGATGATTCGACGATGATCGTGGTCAGCTCGCCGCGGGTTTCGGTGCGTGCTTCGTAATCCGATAAACAGCCGCGCTCCCAGCGCTCGTTGTGGTGGTGCTGGTACCGAAAAACCTCCACACCTAAGAATTTGACGCGATAGTCTGCGGCCCCTACAACGGTCTGGAGGGTAGCGTTGAAATCGGTGACGACAAAAATGTGCTCGCCAATGACCTTATCATTTAACAAAACGTCGAAGTCGTAATGGCTCACGGTTTGAGGGATGGCTTGAGGCATATCAAGAGAGGCTTCTTGAGCAACGACCTGAGCGATTGAAGCGGCGGCAAGTAGTGTTCCAACGCAGCGTTGCCAGAGCTTGAAGTTGATGCAATTCATCAAGTAGTTACGGGTTGCCTGTTGAGGAGGATCAATCGAGATTGAAGTTCGAAGGTTTCAAAATCAGCTGTTTGAAAAGGAGAACCCGAAGTAGGGCTTTAGCGCGAACTACCTGGGTCTAGAGCGCCGAGCCTGGCGCATTATGACAAACCACACAGAGCGGATCCCTTGGGTCAAAACCTCAGCACAATAGGCGTGCTGTAACGGGTTTATCTGTGTAGGCCCTTTATCAATCCGTCAACATTAGTCGTACAAATAGCTGATCTCATCATTGACGAAAGTATATCTTGGGTGTTTGTACCAGCCATAGAGCAAGGCATGTCTGGGTTCTTTATGGACCTTCGTCTGAAAAACTTTGAGCGCACCATCCACCGGTTCAAGCCAAAAATCCATGTCATAAACTTGGTCTGGATTTCCTTTGACGTGAAAGTCTGTGCAGGCGAAGTAGACGGTTTGACTGATTTGTCGAACCGGATCATGAACCTGCATAAAACGTAACGTCAGGCGCTCACCGGTTTGATCATCAATGACTGACCAATCGCCATTGGCGTCCACGATCGCATCGACATGCAGTTGCATCGCGGTTTTGATGTCCTCCGCGTAATACTGAGGTGGATCGACCGGTTCAGCGCGTAAGGTCCCCGCAGACAAGAGCGCCGTTAGGGTGAAAAACCTGATCAGGGTCGATGCAAGAAGTGCAATCAGCCTTGCGTAAGCTTGGGCATGAAATCCTCGGACACCGTAGACAGACAATTTGGGCGCCCGATTGTTTGGATCAGTGCTTGGGCTTGCTGGCCGCAGCTGCACCGCCGTGCTCGCTGCTGCCTTTCTTCGGCGCGGCATTACCGCCGTGCTCACTGGCTGCCTTCTCTGGTGCGGCACTACCACCGTGCTCGCTGGCGGCTTTTTCTGGCGCGGCATTACCACCATGCTCACTGCCTTTTTTTGGAGCAGCATTACCGCCGTGCTCTTGTTTCGCCTTTTCTGGCGCGGCGCTGCCGCCATGCTCTGCAGCGGTAAGAAGGCCGGGAATCATAAAGCTTAAGAAGATTAGGATACGCATTCTGAGGTTCTCTTAGGGTTTGAGGAGTGAATGTAGTCCAGCGGTTAAACGTTAACAGAAAGATGTGGTCATCGGCGAGTTTTATTCCCACTGTGCGATAAAGGTTAGGGCAGTGGCCATGACGGTGTCCGTCTTTTTAAACCCTTCGTTTGTTCCCTTTGTTGGGTTTAGTAACTTGTGATGGGTTAAGTATCTGGGGTTCATCAGATTGAAATGAAGGCGGGGCCCACCGCTGAATCAGCCTTTATAGTGGGCATCTTAGTTTGGTGAGTCCGGGATGGAATCAGGACTCAAGCTGAGGTTGGATTGTTTTACCGGCTCGGTGAGCCAATTCATTAAGGACATCGATTGGGTTCTATTGTCGGGTAAACCCAGCGGCAATTGTTGAATTTCAGCGCTCCTGAGAGGTGCCGCGGAGGATCGAAACAGCTTGTCCCAGATGCTAAAAATGGTTGAAAAATTGGCATCACCGTACCGGCGATTGACCAAGTGATGGGTGGCATGAAATCGAGGGGTTACAAACCAAGGGTTCAGTCGCGATTCTATCGAATCTGGGAGATCCCAGTTGCTGTGATGGCCCTGAGCGCAGAGGCTCACCAATGCCTCAAACAAAAACCAAGCGATTGCGGAAGGCCCCCAAATGACAACCCAGCAGGCTTTGGCGAGGGTTGATAGTAAAAGTTCGCCGGGATGAAATCGTAAGGCCGTGGTGACATCCATTTCGGTATCGCTGTGATGCGCTTTGTGGAAACGCCACAAAAATGGAACGCGATGATTGGCGCGATGCCAGAAATAATCAAAGGCATCCAGAACAATGATTGAGAGCACAAACTCAAGCCACCCCGTGAAACCGATCCATCGCGCAATGCCCCAGCCTTGTTGCTCGACATAGACGAGCCAGGCCAGCATAGGCACAAAGGTCAAGATCCGGACAATTACAGTGTTGATCCCTGCCATAAACCCGTGAATGGCCAGACGAAAAATTTTGGATTGGGTTTGGTGATGAGCGAATGCAAAGTGTTCAAGAGATAAAAAGAACACAAATCCAGCAACGAAGACGACAAGCCTACCTGTATCAAGGTCTAAATCCATTTGATATTGATCAATGTCTGAGAGCCCTTGGTTTTTTATCACGTGGCTCAAAGGAGCTCAAACCCGAGTTCCCAGTCAGTCGCTAGGCGAAAAGGCTGACAGAGCGTCGTAATCTCCTCCTAGAGACCTTCACAGTCGGTGAGCCTCTGACCTCACGCTAACTTTAATGGAACATGCTGACACCAAGGGGCTGGGCTGGGTTGAACTCTGGGCGGAGGTAAGAGATGAGATCTGTCATGAAAGCCGCGACCAATTGAAATCCGGGTCCCGTGTTGTGACAGACGAGCTGGCTCTCGGCGAGTGATCGTCGCCTGTGTTTAAAAGGTACGCACAACTGGATCATCCTGCAGGAAAGCCGAGCCTAAATTGAAGCAGCGTTGTCGTCAGTCTGATCTGGATTTTTGGGGCTAAAGCCAAAAAAACAGAACCTCAACCAGACTGGCGATAGGGCCAGCCGCTTTGATTGCGTGGTTTCTGCAATCTTGTTAAGGTTCGCGGCGAATTGAATAATCAGGAGCGCAACCATGCAAAAAATAGGTGTTTTAGGTGCAGGGACCATGGGCGCTGGGATTGCACAAGCCTTCGCGAGCGTTGGGCTCGATGTTGTACTCAGGGATGTCTCAGATGATCTCCTCACGAGTGGCATTGAAGGGGTGACCTCAAGCCTCAACCGTCAAGTTGCCAAAGGGACCCTCGATGCGGCTGAACAAGCTGCTGTGCTCGCGCGCATTCACACCACAGTCGACCTCGCTGCGACCGCGGATTGCGACTTAGTGGTCGAGGCCATCATTGAAAATATGGCAATCAAAAAGGAAGTGTTCGCAGAGCTTGACCGTATCTGCCAACCGTCTTGTATTTTTGTGTCTAATACGTCGTCGCTCTCCATCACAGAAATTGCGAGTGCAACCCTGCGTCCTGAAAAAGTCATGGGTATGCACTTTTTTAATCCAGCACCGATTATGAAGTTGGTTGAGTTGATTCGGGGAATCGCCACATCCCAAGATACGGTGGATGCCGTTCAAGCTGTGGCTCAGCAAATCGGTAAGCAGCCCGTGGAAGTTGCCGAAGCCCCTGGCTTTGTTGTTAACCGAATTTTGGTTCCGATGATTAACGAGGCGGTTGGTATTTTGGCCGAAGGCCTGGCCTCGGCTCAGGATATTGATGCTGCGATGAAGCTTGGCGCAAACCACCCGATGGGTCCGCTGACCTTGGCCGATATGATTGGGTTAGATGTTTGTTTGGCCGTGATGGATGTCTTTCACCAGGAATTCGGGGACTCTAAGTATCGAACGCATCCGCTGCTTCGTAAATACGTTCGAGCGGGTTGGTTGGGACGAAAATCGGGCAAAGGCTTTTACGATTATAGTTAACCTTGAGCGGGGCAAGCTCCTCACGCTCACAGGCCAGCCGATTGTCCAGGATTTAAAAAGTGGTCGCAGACTTCAAATAGTTCCAAGCGATTGCGCTCGAGTAGCATAGAGTGGGTTCCCAAGCCCAATACAGAATATTGCCGCGTTGCAGCGCCCTCTAGCCGCTTGAAAACCTGCCAACCCTGTTCTGGCGTGGTCTCGATATCGAGATCGCCCATGACGACGAGGGTGGGGGCTCGAATCGCCTCGGGTGCATACCAATCCTCACCCGTTATCGCACAATGGAGATAGTCAGCCTGCACGCCGCGGGGAGCTCGTAGATGCGGTTGATGATCGGGATCAAATTCAGGATCACACCGCAGGACGTCTGCGCACCATTTTTTTGCATGATCCGGGTCGATGATTTGATCGAGCAGGTCAGGGTTCAGGGTTTGAATCCAACGATCATAGGCCTCCTCGGCGGTCACGAGACGATAGGCACTGAGGGGATGAGCCGACGCTTTGGGGTTCGAATTCACACAGAGTGCGCTGCAGAGTATCAAGCGGTCGACGGTGGAGGGCGAGTGGCCTGCATATTTTCCGCAAATCGCGGATCCCCAGCTGTACCCAATTAAGGAGACTTGCTGAATGCCGCGATCAGCTAAAATGAAGTCCACAGCAATTTTGACTTCGGTGACGGCTTGATCCGTGGTCATCAGCGGAGGATGCGACTCTGGCGCTTGGCTCATCACTTCGGGACGATCTGAAATCCCGTATCCAGAAAGGTCAAGGCACCAAGCGTCATAATGAGCGCTGGCCATGACGTCCATCCAAGATTGGCCGTCAGTTGGGTAGTCGAAGGTAGAGGTAGAGCCATAGGTTGCTCCGTGAATGAACAGAACAGTTTTGCTGCGGTCTTTAGGGTGAGCGCGGGATTTATTTCTGAGATTGATTGCGCAGTTGGGATAGACCCCCGCTAGGCGAAAATCCCGGCAAAGGACGTCAGGTTTTTTTGGTTGGTTCATGATGCTGACGCCGTTGGAGTCGGTTGCGCGGTGTGGAACAGGGTCGCGATGAGCCGATCCTGCAAATCGAATAGACGGCCTTCGGCGGTTGCACTGCGCTGGCCCAACTTAACCACTTTCACTTCAATTCGGGCGGCTCCGGGCTGAAGGCCTCGGTGAAACATGATATGCAAATCGGTGGATAACGGCGCGAATTCCCGCTGATAACCGCTGATCATTGTGACCGAAGTTGCATCATCAAGCGCGGCGGCAATCATGCCGCCCTGAACGAGGCCCATAGGGTTAACGGATTGAGGAGGAAACGTCAGCTCGAAATGCTCAGTCCCATCTTGGGTTTGCGTGTGCTTGAGGCGAAAAAAAGACAGGGTGGGAGAAAAATGACCCTGGTTGAGTTGATCAAATACGTCGGTCATGGCACCTCCTTAAAGCCCCGATGGTAACAAATCATGGGCGATTTAAACGATTTTTTGTGTATCAGGCCCGCGTACTTCGACTGAGAATAGTTCGATCTTTAGGGGTGAAGCGGGATACCTTTGACCAGAGACGGGTTGAGGTTTGACCGGGGAGCTCAGTCACCGACTGTCTGCACCGCCGGGGGGTGGGCGTTAAGGGCTTTCGATTAAACACCACGCTGGATGGGTGCGAGCAATGGCGACTCGAACCTTCCCTGCGGCTCTGGTATAAACAGGATTGCGAGGGGTTTTCGGCAGCGTTTACTGAGCATTGCGACAAGGCGGAGAATCCACCCGATTTTTTGCCACTTTGAGCAGAGGCCGGTCCTGAAACTCCCAGCGTATTGAACCCGTCCAAGATACTAGAGGCCGAGGCTTAGCCAGGTCGAAATCCATGGGTTGCGCAAACCGCTGATGTTCACGGGGAGTTTGTCGCCAGCAATTATGCCATCAGGAGAGCACAGATGAAACTTGTAACGTTCACAGAATCGAAGGTCAGCAGAATCGGTGTTTTAAAGGATGATCGTATCATTGACTTGAGCCAAGTTGCGCCGAACTTGCCCAAGGACATGCTGACCTTTTTGCAGCAAGGTGACGCAGCGATGAAGGCCGCCGCACAGCATGTTGACGCGCAGGCGCAGTTTGCATTGGCAGAGGTGGTGATCGAGGCGCCGCTCATCCGACCACCGAAAATCTTAGCGATTGGGCTGAATTACCGGGCCCACGCTGAAGAAAGCAATATGGAGATTCCAAAATATCCGCTCGTTTTTACCAAGCAGGGCACTTCTGCCAATGGACCCTACGCGCCGATTCACGCGCCGAGGGAGACCCGGATGTTGGATTACGAGGGTGAACTGGCTATCGTGATTGGTAAACGCTGCCGGCGTGTAACGAAGGCAGATGCGCGCAAAGTCATTGCGGGATTTTGTGTGCTAAACGATGTAAGCGTCAGGGAATGGCAGTTTTTAGTCACGCCGCCTCAGTTTACGATGGGTAAATCTTGGGACACCCACAATCCCTTTGGTCCAGCCATTGTGACGCCGGATGAAGTTGATCCTCACAACCTCATGCTAAGAACTTTTGTGAATGACGAGCTTCGGCAAGAAACCAACACGGATGATTTGATTTTTGATTGTTATGACATCATCGAGTTTCTCAGTACAGCTTTTACACTTGAGCCCGGTGACGTGATTGCCACGGGAACACCGAGCGGTGTTGGGGCTGCTATGAAGCCGCCTGCGCCCCTGCAGGTTGGCGACAGCGTATGCGTTGAAATCGAGGGGCTTGGGGCAATTGAGAATACAGTGGTCGCTGAGCCGGACACCGCCTTGATTGCATGAGGGTGGCAGTCGAGACCGTTTTTGATGTAGCCATCGTCGGTTTAGGTCCTGTCGGCTGCTTTGGTGCGATTTTGCTTGCCGAAGCTGGACTGAAAGTGGTCTGTCTTGAAAAAGAGTCCGAAGTCTACAAACTCCCTCGAGCCGTCAACCTGGACGGAGAAATCATTCGGGCGCTGCAGGCCGTCGACCTCGCAGAGACGGTAAATGCCATGATGCAACCGCTTCGGCCTGGTGAACGAGCGGGGTTTGCTAATTCGAAGCGCGAATGGTTATTTGGTGTCGCCGCGTCGCCCTCGGGCAGTCATGGCTGGCAACCGAGTAATATGTTTGATCAACCCGAATTAGAGCAGTTTTTGCGAGATAAAACGCTCGAGCACCAAAACGTCACAACGTTTATTGGTTATGAAGTAACCGAGTTTGAGATTCAGCCTGAGCAAGTGACTTTAAGCGCGGAGGATAACGCACAGAACATTGTCGTTGCCGCCAAGTTTATGATCGCTTGCGATGGTGCCAATAGCCCAACGCGCAAAGCGTTAGAGATCCCATGGCGTGATTTGGGATATGACCAGGACTGGCTTGTTGTCGATGTTGTGATGACCGCTGAGCACGATCTCGCCAATGAAGTCCTGCAAATCTGCGATCCCGATCGAATTCATACCTATGTTGCGACCAAAGAGCCATTCCGGCGCTGGGAGTTCCAGCTTAATCCGGGCGAGACGGCCGATCAGATGCTGAAAGAGGACACCATTGCAAAGCTGCTAGACCCTTGGGTGCCGAGGGATACTTATACACTGCGCCGCACGGCGGTCTATCAGTTCCATGCTGCGGTTGCCGCGACTTGGCGCCGTGAAAGAGTTTTGCTGGCCGGTGATGCCGCCCACCAAACCCCGCCGTTTTTAGGACAGGGTATGAATGCCGGTATGCGTGACCTGATCAATCTGGCCTGGAAGCTGCCGCTGGTATTGAATCAGATCTGCGCCGAGACGCTGTTAGACACTTACCCATTGGAACGGGCGGGGCATGCTCATGATCTTGTGTCCTGGGCCGTATCCATGGGTCATTTGATGACCCACCTGGCGGCCACAGAGGCCGCGGAGCGCGCAGGAAAACCAGCGCCGGCGCCGCCCGAGTCAATGCAGACCTCAGGTTACGGTCAGGGCAGAGAGCAACCACCGATTCGATCAGGCGCGGTAATGACCGCACAATTATCTGACCAAGGGATTACCGGTTATCTGCTGAGCCAGCCCATGGTGAAGGTTGGTTCTGACAAACCGGTTAGATTCGACACGTTGCTCGGGGCCGGGTTTGCCCTGATTTCTCACGGCGATGTCGAGCTGAGTGCGGCAAGTCAGGCGGTCGTTGATCACCTTTCGATCAAACTTGTGAATGTGGCGGCAATGGAAACCGTAAAAGGCCGGTTTGCCGATGTGTTGTTAGCGGGAGAAACCGTGTTAGTTAGACCGGACAAGGTCGTTTTTGGTCATACCAGCGACGCCGTGAAGGCCGATGATCTGTTGACAGCGCTCAAAAATACGATGCCGTTTTGCTGAGTAACAACGCGCTTGCCCTCTGGTACTTTCTGATTAAATCGGGCATCTTAGGAGCCTTTAGGAGCGTCTGAAGATGGACGTCAGCAGGAGAGAGGAAGGTGTCTAAAACGTTAAAGCCTGGTGAAGCCCGAGCCCCAGGACATACCTATCAAGAAGCGATTGCTAAGGATGCATCACAGCCGCCTGAAGCGTTCTTGGACTATTCTTATGAGTTCCTTGGCGATCAAGACATTCCTTATTCGCATTATACTTCGCATGAATTTGCACAATCAGAGATGGAACAGTTGTGGCCCCGGGTTTGGCAGATGGCTTGTCGAGAGGAACATATTCCTGAGCCTGGGGATTATCAGGTCTATGACATCGGGCACTTGTCAGCCATTGTCACGCGCACTGAGTCAATGCAGATTAAGGCCTATGTCAACGCTTGCATGCATCGAGGCACCGCACTTAAGCCCCCGGGAGACAATGGCTACTGTCAGGCTTTCCGGTGTCCCTTTCATGGCTGGGTCTACTCCTTGGATGGTGAACTCCTTGAGTTGCCAGAGGATTGGGACTTCCCACATGTTGGCGCAGGGACCCACAGCCTCCGAGAAATCCTAGTCGATACGTGGGCAGGGTTTGTCTTTGTGAATTTCGATCGAGAGGCCGAGTCGCTGGCTGAGTTTTTGGGAGTTCTGCCTGAGCATTTTAAAGATTTTGATATCGCTAATCGCAGGATAGAAACCCATGTTTGTAAGCGGCTACCTGTCAATTGGAAAGCTGCCGAGGAGGCCTTCATGGAGGCCTACCACGTGAAAGAGACCCATGCGGGAGGAAGGGACTTTTCTGAACCCGTGACGACTTACGACGTTTATCCTAAGAATGTGAATCGCTTTATTCATACCGTTGGCTCGGTGAACCCCAGAATGCCTTCAGCGCCAAGCGAACAGGAATTAATGCGTGCCTTGTGGGGGCGGCGGGGCCCGGCGGAGGGGGATTGTCCCACCGTGCCCGAAGGTGCGACAGCCAGGGACGTCTACGCTGAGGTCATTAAAAAATCCCTGGGCGAGCAATACGATATGGATTTCTCCCAGTACTCAACCGCACAAACCCTTGATTCCATTGAGT
>CAJYBS010000018.1 GCA_913064795.1 uncultured Gammaproteobacteria bacterium | reverse complement strand
GTGCCAGTGGGATCGAACACAATATTCCTACCCTTAAAATTTATGATGATGTGGTGCAATTTTGGCGTCAGTCCAAAGCGGGATACACACCGACCCTGGTGGTCACTTATGGCGGGCTAACGGCTGAGGATTATTACTATCAGCACACCGAAGTGTGGAAGCATCGATTGCTGAGTCGATTTGTTCCTCCAGACCGGCTGCAAGCGCGCTCGGTTAGGCGAGTGATGGCGCCGGAGAGCGATTTCAAAGATGACGATGCTGCAGCGGTTGCCCATTTGCTTGCCCAGGAGGGTGTCACCGTGAATACCGGTGCTCACGGTCAGCGAGAAGGGCTGGCGACCCACTGGGAACTGTGGAGTTTTGTTCGGGGTGGCTTTCCGCCCATGGACGCACTGAAATTGGCGACCACAAATCCTTCAAAGTATTTGGGACTTGCTGACTCGATCGGAAGTCTCGAAGCAGGAAAGCTAGCGGATTTGGTGATTCTTAATGAGAATCCTCTAGAGGATATCCACAACACGGAGGATATCCATCAAGTGATGCTCAATGGACGATTGTATGATGCCGAAACCTTGGCGGAAACGATCACTGGGGATCGTCCGGGGATCCAACTCTGGTGGTACCAGCGACCTGACCTGGAGATACGGTGAGGCGAGTGAGGTCAGGGTTAACGCGCTGAGGAATGACCCTGACTGTAAACCCGATGAAGGTTTTAGGGTTGAACATCGGGTCGTGTATCAAACTGCAGTGAGATAAAAAGGCAGTCAGATAAAAAGCCTGTGAGACAGAAAGGCAAAGCAATAAGCAAAGCAAAGCAATAAGCAAAGCAATGACAAGACAATAAAAAGGGGGATCTTTTGAGTTATCTAAGCGACCGAGTGGTCATGATTACCGGGGCTGCAGGTGGGTTCGGGGCGTTACTGGCCTCCCAATGCTTGGCCAGGGGTGCCTGCGTTATTGCCCTTGATCTAGATGAGGCCGCCTTGGCTGAAGCGATAGGGTCTTCGGAGCGGTGTCTACTGAGGCGCGCGGATGTGACCCAAATTTCTGATCTCAAGGAAGCGGTTTCTGCTGGGGTGGCCGCTTTTGGGGGTATTGATGTATTGGTGAACAATGCCGGGATCATGCCACTGGCTTTTTATCGGGACCATGCTGAGGCGGGAGAGGCCTGGGCGCGCTGCATCGATGTGAATATTAAAGGGGTTCTTAATGGCATCATTGCGGTTCATGACCATATGATTTCTGCTGGTCGTGGACATGTTGTCAATTTATCCTCGATCTATGGAAATTCGGGTGTGGCTGGCAGCGCCGTCTATAGCGCCACCAAAGCGGCTGTCAATCAGCTTTCGGAATCTCTTAGGTTAGAGTCACAAGGGAAGATTAAGGTAACTGTGGTCAAGCCGACTGGGGTGCCGGGCACTGGTCTAGGCTCGGGGGTGATTAATCCTGCCGCCATTGAAGGGATCTTGGGGGCTGAGTACGAAGCCTACATGGGCACAATGGGAAAGATCGCGGCAGGATTGGCAGATCCTGAGCTGACGTCGAAGGACGCCATTGAATATGCGGCGCTTGATCCGGCAGTACTGGTCGAGCAGATGCTGTATGCCATTGACCAGCCTTGGGGCGTCGCGATCAGTGAAATCACGGTCAGAGCGTCAAACGATCGCTACGTTCTATAAGTCTCGCTGTATCCTGAGTGTGGGCGAACCAGATTGTTGAGGTCTGCACCCGATAACAAGGGATGGCGCAGATAAAACAGAATGCGTACCCGGGGTGGATCTCAGAAAGAATGCTTCTCGCGAATAATGGATCTGGAAAATAATGGAGCTGGGAGGCAATGGATTCACAATCGATCAGAAGGAGAGCTGCCTGCTCATCGCTCTATAGGCAGTGGGTCCTCCCGCAAAATGATAATCCAGCCGATCGGTCCCTCTTCTGGGCTTAATTTAAATTTAACCAGTAGGTTCCTCTGGTGCGATAAAACCCTCGGCCTGATCAACTCGTTCTCCGCTGAAAAAAAGCGTTCTCTGCTCGGTTAAGTACTTTCGATGGGTTTTGTCCATCATGTTGAGATGTTTTTCATTAATCAGCATGGTTTGCTGATCTTGCCATTGCTGCCAGGCTTGTTCTGAGATGTGCTCGAAAATCTCCTGGCCCGTCGCGCCGGGAAAGGGCGGGGCGTCGAGACCGGGTAGATTCTGTTGTAACAATTTACAAAATACGGTTCGGGTCATGATTCAGTTCCTCTCTCGCGCAGAGTATCTCACAGCCTTGATAACACCACACGTTTGAGGCGATGGATCAAGGGAGTGGGTATTGGGCCACGGCCTTGATGATTCGCTCTGCCGGTCTGCTCAGCCCAAAGGTTGGCGGCTGATCGGGTTTAAGCCAGGCTTCGTTCGGAACTCTTGAAACGTCTCGGCGGCGCTGGATATCAATGAGAACCGGCTGAATACTCAGTTCAAAATGAGTAAATTGGTGTTTAAAAGCAGGTAAGTGAATTTGAGTGATCGCAGTGCTTGGTAAAAGCGTCTCTAAGTCTTCAACGCCGCACTCTGGAAAACTGTATAGGCCACCCCATATTCCTTCTGCTGGGCGCTGAACCAGCCTAATATCGCCCCGACCCGTTCGGATGATGAGCATGGCCGTCGACTTTTTAGGTTTAGCCCGTTTCGGTTTCTTGCCGGGATACTCATCGATTCGATTCCCTTTTTTGGCAAGGCATGATGTTTCGAGTGGGCAGGCGAAACAGCGGGGGCGTTTCGTTGTGCAGACGGTCGCTCCCAGGTCCATCATGGCTTGGGTGTAGTCGGCGACCCGAGCACTAGGTGTTTGGGCCTCAGCATGAGCCCAAAGCGCTTGTGCGGTTTTTGACTGTCCCGGCCAACCCGAGATCGCAAAGTGTCGGGCAATGACGCGTTTGACGTTGCCGTCTAGAATTGCGACCGCCTCTCCGTAACAAATCGCTGCAATGGCTCCCGCGGTCGATCGCCCTATACCGGGCAGTGTCATCAAGTCCGCCTGTCGACTCGGCAGGGCACCGCCCCAATCCTGGGTGATCATTCTGGCGGTTTTATGCAAGTTTCGAGCTCGAGCGTAGTAACCAAGCCCCGTCCAGAGTGCCAAAACCTCATCGAGGTGCGCACTCGCTAAATCCGCCACCTCAGGGAAGCGAAGCATAAAGCGTTCGAAATAGGGAATCACAGTCGAGACTTGGGTTTGTTGCAACATGATTTCGGAGATCCAAACAGGATAGGGCAATAACTGCTTTTGCCAGGGGAGATCCTTACGGCCGAACGTATCAAACCAGTCTAAAACCCTGGGTGCGATGGGCTTACTCACCTTCCGAGGAGGCCGCGGAGCAAATTCTTGAGCTCCTCTGGCGCCTTTTCTTTTAGGGTTTTATCCAACAAATGGCTCGCTTTTTTCTTCAAAGCGCTGCGTGCCAGGTCTTCGATGAGGGCCCGGCTTTGACTTTGGTCGATCTGGCACAATGTCATCACGGGAAGATCGATTGCTCCCTGACACCGTGCTGGCCAGCCGATCTGAGTGAGGGGACCACTGGCTTTGAGGGGTGTCGTCTCTGATGCAGCAATTCGCATGATCAGGGCATAGTCAAGCGCGTCAGAATAGATGTCGATACCGCCCTCCGCGCGTAGCGAGAGGTTTTGATAGTCGAAGCTGATTTGCTGCTTGGAGGCAAGGCCTTGTTCGAGTGCGATATTGCCCAGCAGTTCGTCAAACGCTAATTGATTGGGCCAATCCCCAGCTCCGGATTGGGTGCCGCTGATTTGGTCGATAATTTGGGCGGCTTGCTTTAGAGCACTGATATCGAGCAAACCCTCGGCAAGTGTGATGACTGTCGGCCCTTTCAGATTACTTGTTAAATCTCCCAGGGTCGTTCCTGTAAAATCGAGTGAGGTTTTAAGGCTCATTCGTCCCAGGTTGTAATCGGGAAGCACCGTGCTGAGATCAAAATCGCTCAGTTTGGCGTTTGCAGTCGTGAAGGTCTTGTCGGAGTAGTCAATTTTGAGATTGATTTCCAGCGGTGCTGAATTGAGTTTGCCGACAATGTCCCCGGTGAGCGTGCGGTTCCGATTGCTCAGAGAAAGACCAGCGTCTTCAAAGTTCAAATCGTGCCAAAGAATTTCCTCGGCTGTAAGCTGAACATCGATGATCCAAGTGGCTAAGGATTCGCGAGGGATCATCAGGGTCTCTGGATCGAGGGCCACCGTTGCAGTGGGCTGGGGCGGCTCTGAATCAGGGACTAAAGACCCGAAGTCGAGCCGGTCCAATTGAAGGTTAAGCATGACCTCGCTGTCTTCTTGGTTGAGCGCCGCATCCCCCTCAAAGACGGTTTGATTGGCTGCGCCTGAAAGTTGGATCAATCGCGGTGCGACATCCGTTCCCAGTACTCGGCTCCGGAGGCTAAATAGGTCTAGGTTGAGACCCTCTAGATTTAGATTTTCGAGGACGGTGTTCAATTGATGGGGCTTAATGAGGGCAGTCTCGAGGGCCAGATCGAGGTCAATCCTAGGCGCTGTTAAGCCCTTGAGCTGCCCCGTGATCTGGCTTTCCAGCCCCAAAAAATCGACGCTCAACGCATCTATTGTCGCGATATCACGTTCTAGATCGTATTGCCCAGAAAGCGACCACCCAAGGACAGTCTCGGATAAATCCATCCCGCGGAGTTGGCCACTGGCTCTAAAATTCTCGGATTGGAGTATCAGAGTTTCTGGTAAAAGTGTGAGGGTGCCGGTGCTCTGGCCCTCGAAGTCAAGGTTTAGGTCAGAATCAGAATATTTGAGGAGATCACTGAAGGTCATTGTCAGGACACCATCACTGAGTGCTCCGGTGAGATCATCGGCCTGGAGGTCAATGACCTGCTTGATAGCGATATCCTCGTAACGCATGTGCAACGTGTCAATCTTGAGGCTGCTGAGATTGGGGAGTTTCTGAGCAGAAGATTCGGCTACGTTGGCATCAACTTGGGCCGAAACATCTTGAGTCTCCTGCGGGTCGTAGTTTGTGCGACCGTCCTCAAAATCAACGAGGTTGAGGGTGAGGGTTGAAATCATCAAGGCGTCGATGGTCAGTGCACCTTCGAGTAAGAGCGGGATGAGTTCGATTTCAACGCCTAAGTTTTCAATTTTGAGCAAAGGCTCTGAGTCGGGATCTGCGGGAATGCGGAGGTCGCTAACTTCGAGGGCAAATTGCGGCCAGACCTGCCAGTCGAGGGTCTGAAAAGAAACAGAATATCCGGTCGCGCTGCGCAGTTGCTCGGAAAGCGGTTCGCGAAACCTTTCAGGGTCACTGAGCGCCCACTTCAGGGCCAAGATCGCAAAAATCAACAAGCCGGTGAGGACAACAACGACTCTGACAGTGGTTCTCATAATCGATTGCTCTTTTTAATGGCCTTGCTCTGGATGATTTAGATGATGCGCTTCGGTCTAGGTCCGTTCAACCTGGGCTCAATGAAAGTCCAAGTTGCGGGCGTTTTATCAAAGCGCCTGACGGCGACGTTTGGAGCGCAAAGGCGTCATCTCGATTTTTTCGAAAACAAGACAACGCTCTTTTAGTACCGTGGTTAAAGTGTATCTGCCCCCGGTCTTAAGGCCAATGATTTAGAGCTGCGGTGCTGGGCGCCTTCGTTTTATTCTGCTATCTTTCCTCTCGATAAATTCAGAAATGGAAGGTCGTATGTCAGCAGTCGGCACCTCAGAAAACCCATTACGGGTCGCGATTATTGGGTCGGGCCCCTCGGGCTTTTACACCGTGAGCAATTTACTCAAGCAAAGCGATTTGGTCGTTGAAATGGATATGTTCGACCGGCTGCCAACGCCCTATGGTTTGGTGCGCGCTGGCGTTGCGCCGGACCATCAAAAGGATAAGTCGGTCACACGAGCCTACGAAAAAAGCGCCGCTAATCCAGGATTTCGATTCTTTGGCAATGTCGAATACGGCACCCACATTCATCTAGAGGACCTGAAGCAGCATTACCATCAAGTGATGTTCACCACCGGCAGCCCTTTCGATCGCAATTTGGGGGTGACGGGTGAGGATCTTGCCGGTAGCCATTCTGCAACCGAGTTTGTGGCTTGGTATAACGGGCACCCGGACTTCGCTGATCGACAGTTTGATCTATCTCAGGAAAATGTTGTGGTGGTTGGTATCGGCAATGTCGCGATGGATGTTGCTCGAATTTTGTGCAAAACAGTGGATGAACTCAAAGTGACGGACATTGCGGATCATGCCCTAGAAGCGTTGAGTCAAAGCAAAGTTAAAAACGTGTATATCTTGGGGCGGCGAGGACCGGCTCAAGCTGCATTTACTCCCCCAGAGATTAAAGAGATGGGAGAATTTGCCGAGGCTGATGTCAACATCTTGCCCGGCGAAGCGGTGATCGATGAGCACAGTCAGAACCAAATGGATGCCGACAATGATAAGAATGTGCTTAAAAATGTCGAGACGATCCAATCCTATGCGGCACGTCCCAACGCAGGGAAGCCGCGGCAGTTACATATCAGGTTTTTGGTTTCTCCGACGGAACTGATTGAGGAGGCGGGTGCTGTTTCGGCCTTGAAGCTGGTGCAAAATGATCTTTTGATGGACGACAGGGGCCAGTTAAAGCCGGTCGCCACGGATCGGGAAGAAGTGATTCCCACGGGCCTGGTTTTCAGGTCCGTGGGCTATCGGGGTCAGCCGTTACCCGATGTCCCTTTTAATGAGAGTTGGGGAACGATTGCCAATGAGGGTGGTCGAGCGGTTGATGCGTCCGGTCAACAGGTCGTGGGACTGTACACAGCAGGCTGGATCAAGCGCGGTCCCAGCGGTGTCATCGGCACCAACAAAACCTGTGCTCAAGAAACGGTCGGGTTGATGATGGAAGATTTGCAGGCAGGGCGTTTGTTCGAACCGGCAGACCCCGGGGCAGACAGCGCGCTTGAGCTGATCCGCTCTCGGCAGCCAGATTTTGTGAGTTTCGCTGACTGGAAAAAAATTGACGAGGCTGAGGTCGCTGAGGGGGCACGCCAATCAAGGCCTCGGGTCAAGATGACGCAAGTGACGGACATGCTCGATGTTGCCAGGTCCTAGCGCGTCTCTAATCTAACCCCGGGCATCACTGTTTCGAGGTAACTCTCCAGGGCCTCGGCTTGAAAGGGGGCTCGCAACGCAACGTTGACGAGCTCCGCGCCATGGTGATGATAGTCCAAAATCCGCTCAATGGCTTCAGAAGGTGTGCACAGCAGAGCGCCTGCGCTGATCCGTTCGGCTTGTGGTCCCCAGGCCGAGTGCAAGATCGCGCGTTCTTTTTTCAAGTCAGACGCGGTCAACCCGAGATGAAAACTGAGGTTCACTGAGCGTTCGATTTCCGCGGGATTGCGTCCCACCCGCTCGCACCAACGGTTTAGGGTCAAATTAAGCTCCCCGAATCGCGCGGGACTCACATAGGCTGCGTTCCAACCTGTCGCCTGCTCCGCAACGATCCGGAGTGTTTTCTTCTCGCCCAATCCCCCAATCCAGAGTGCAGGTGTTTTGGCAAGCGGCATGGGATTGTTGCTGGCATCCACGACCGAGAAATGTTTCCCTGCAAAGCTGGTCCTGGGCTGGGACAACATGCCTTTGATGATTTGAGCCGCCTCATCGAGCATATCGAGCCTGTTGCCGATCTTTGGGAATGGATAGCCATAGGCGGTAGCTTCCTGAACATGCCAACCAGCGCCGAGGCCAATTTCAAACCGACCATTACTGAGATGATCGAGGGTTGCAGCAGCTTTGGCCAGTAGCGCGGGATTCCGATAGCCGACATAGAACACCAAACACCCTAGTCTTGCGGTGCGAGTCTCTGATGCAAGGGCACCGAGCAGTGCAATCGCTTCGAAGTGATCCTGACTGCCACCCGCTGGAGGAGCCTCGTAGAAATGGTCCCACAAAGAAATCCAATCCGCGCCTTGTTGGTCGAGCTTTGTCCAAAGTTGTCTGAGCTCCGTGATGGATAGATTTTGTTGGCCAATGTGAAAGCCTAGTTGCAGTGCCATAGGGGTCTCGATTCTAGTTGGTGGCTTTTGTTGACAGCGAGGACAGCAGCGCTTGCGGGGACGGTGCTTGGTCCCAATCCTTATGGGCAGCGAGCCGTTGATACACATCAGCCGCCGCCTGATGAAATCCGGGCGTGGCGCCGACCGCCTTAAACGTATCAGCAATCTCATGCATTTCCCCAATGAAGCGCCAGGCTTTCGACGATGTGTTGGTCATACTTTGTAGCCAGCGCTCGTTCTGGTGCGGCCCAATGGCCTCGGCCAATTCGTCTCGAACGCCGTATTGCTCTGCGACATTTAAAATCTCTGCGCTGAGCGCGGCGCTGCCTTTACTGAAGGCGGCAAACACCATTTTTAACGCACTGGCATCACCAAGCGTTTCGGAAACAACGTTTGTGCGCAATGATGAATCGATGAGTAAGGTTTCGATGGTTGGGGCAAACTCCCCTGAGAGATGTAGTGTTGTCCTTGCGGGATTCGGATCTTCTGGCCAAACCGGCCCGCCAATGACGCTGCCATCGATCAGTTGAATCTGATGCGGCTCGAGCAAGCGCTGGATATCAGCCAGTTTTGTGGGAGAAATCGCATTGGCCTCAAGAAAGAGTCCTTGAAAGCCCGATTTGCAGACTTGGTCTGCTACGGCTGTAGCGGCGTTTGGCGGACAAATGCTGAGGATCAGCTCGACCCTGCCGACAATCTCAGCCAGGGATTGGCAAGGCGTTAGCTTTGCGCGGTCAGCCCGGGCTCGGGTTTGGTCACTGCGCCCTGGGGCGAGCCAATAGACCGTGTGGCCGGATTGCGTCAGGCATGCGCCGACAGCGGCTCCCATAGCGCCGGGATTGAGTAGACCGATCTGCATATAAATCTCCTAGTTGTTTGCCGCAGCACGAATTTGAAACCAAAACCGACATCTGTGGTCCTAGAGCCCGCACGTCATTGGGTCTTTTGAGGGATGCCTCAAACCAACAACTGATGCTTGAGGCGGCGGCTCGCTGTGTGTGTTTTGAAAGGGTTTCAAGTGCCGGCTCGTGGCGTGACAATGGGGAAACGTCGTTCGAACTGATCCATTAAACCCCGAAATGTGATCAACAGGTTGGCATCCCCCTCAAGTTTGAGCTTCTGGTCATTGATCAGCGCTATCGGGTCTGCAAGGCCGAGAATGAGCTGTTTGAAGGTTGCCTCGCTCGATTCAATGGTCAGGCCTGCCTTCTCGTCACTGCGATTAAAGTGAGCGTGGAGTACGCCGTTCTCGATTTCGATGAGCACAGGTTCGGCATCCGTGAGTGTTAAGTTCATGCGCATCGGGTGGCTGGCTGCCCGAAGGCCATTGAGCCGCACCCCCATCGCCTCGAAGATATTGGCCAGTGGCATGCCTTGGGCCATGCCCACACTGGGCCCAAATTTACTACCCTTCGGGAGTCCCTGCCGCAATTCTAGCGCGCCGCAAAGATAGAAATTCCGCCAGGGCCCAGACTCTGCTTGGTAACCCATTTGCTCATAGGCATCAGCCAGCATGCTGCGCGCAGGCAAATGATCTACCTCGGCAAAGACCAAATGATTGAGGACTTCTGCAACCCAGCGGTAGTCGCCGTCAGCAAAACACTGTTGGCAGCGTTCCATGATGGCGTCGCTACCTCCCATAAATTCCACATAGCGGAGTGCGCGTTGCCGAGGTGGGTGTGCATCCAAATTGGCTGGATTGCCATCGAAGAACCCAAGGTATTTGACATAAACCGCTTTGGCGTTGTGTTTTAACGTGCCGTAGTAGTCTCTGCAGTGAAATTCTTGCGCGAGACTGGCGGGCAACTCTATCGACTCGGCGATCTCATCAGGACCCAAGCCGAGATTTGCCATTCGCAGGGTTTGATCGTGGATGTAACGGTAGAGATCCCGTTGTTTTTTGAGGTAGGTGATCGCATCAACTTGGCCCCAGGTGGGCCAGTGATGGCTTGCAAAGGTCAGCTCCAGGCGTCCACCAAATCGGTCGATGGACTCTTGAATTTGTTTTGACCAAGCCATCGCGTCGCGCACCTGGGCACCTCGTGGTGTGTAGATGTTGTGCAGGTGATGGGAGGTGATCTCGGACATGCAGAGCGCTTTAAATTGTGGAAAGTAAAAGACCATTTCGGCCGGCGCCTCTGAGCCCATTGTGAGTTGGAACTCAATATCGATGCCATCGATTTGGCGGGTTTCCGTGTTGGTCGTAATAATATCGGTCGGCACAATAAAGCCTGTACTCCCGAGCGCGAGGGCCGCACCAAGGCCCGTGGTCACAAAACCAGCCGGTGATGCTGGCAAGAGGTTGCCATACATATAGGTTGCTCGCCGGCCCATGACGTTTCCGGCCAGTACATTCTCGTTGAGGGCTTCGTCAACAAAATCCAGGGGTGCGATGACTTGGACGCGACCCGATGAAACCGATGCTTGATCGGTCACCCCCAGAATGCCAGCAAAATGGTCGACGTGACTGTGGGTGTGAATGACCGCAACGACCTCGCGATGGCCCAAATGTGCATTTGCCAGTTTCAAGGCGGCACTCGACGATTCTGAACAGGTCAGCGGATCAATGACAATCCAGCCGGTCTCGCCGCGCACCAGCGTCATGTTGGCAATGTCAAAGGACCGAACTTGATACATGCCATCGGTTACCTCAAAGAACCCATGCTGCTGAGCGTTGAGTTGCGCTTGCCGCCACAGTGAGGGATTGACCGTATCTGGACACTCATCGGTTAAGAAGTCAAAAGCGGTCAGGTCGAGTGCTGAGCGCTCAGCGTCTTGATGCGCAATACGCAAGGGCTCAAGGCTCGCGATAAATCCGCGTCGGGCGTTATCAAAGCTTCTGACGTCATCAAAGGGAAGCCTTGCCCTCACTTGGTCTTGATGTCGGGTGGTATGATGGGTCGCGGGCTTTGGTTCTTGGTCAGGGGCTGAGAGGGGTTGATAGTCAGTCATGCCAGGGCCTTGATGTTGAAACGGTCGAAGGTTGCAACCTAACACAACTGCTGGCGGGCTTCACGATCTCGTGAGAGATTAAGCCGCCATTGGAGCATTGAGAGCGGGGAAGCCTCTGGTCGACGGGCCACAATAATAAAGCACACATCACCAAAGCAGACATTGATCAAAGTCCGGAGCGGACAGAGGAGTGATCGGAGCCAGTACATCATTGGAATCTTAGTGTCGCTGATGATTGCTGCTGCTTATCTCTATTTCACCGAAGACCGAGAGAGAACAGCGCCTAATCCGGATGCAATCCCTGAGCCGCCCGTGGCCAATGCGCTCCCAAGCTCAGTAGAGTCGGTATTGCTTGAGTCTCCTGCCTCTGACCCGGCGCCAGCTCCGCCCCACATAGCACCATCCCTCACAAGGGAGCCTCCGATCCCTGATGTTGCTGATCCGCAAAGACTCGATCGAGAAGTTTCTGAAGATGTCCTCGAGACGCCCAGGATACAGCCAAATTCGGAACCTCCCACCCCTCAAAATACTGAGCCGCCAAGCGGAGCGGCCTGAGCCTCTCAGGC